>JAFEBQ010000004.1:0-187345 GCA_018242585.1 Planctomycetota bacterium | reverse complement strand
CGCGAAGTCGGCACCGAAGGCAAGCTGGGTGGCCAGGCCGACGTGAAAGGGGTGGCCGGCACGTGGAAGGACTTGACCGATAGCGTGAACAGCATGGCCGCCAACCTGACCGGCCAGGTCCGCAATATTGCCGACGTGACCAAGGCCGTGGCCAACGGTGACTTGTCCAAAAAGATCACGGTGGACGTGAAGGGGGAAATTCTCGAACTGAAGAACACGATCAACACGATGGTCGATCAGCTTCGCTCGTTCGCGGCCGAAGTCACGCGTGTGGCTCGCGAAGTCGGCACCGAAGGCAAGTTGGGCGGCCAGGCCAACGTCCGCGACGTGGCGGGCACGTGGAAGGACTTGACCGACAGCGTGAACAGCATGGCCGGCAATTTGACCAGCCAGGTGCGCAACATTGCCGAAGTGACCACGGCCGTCGCCAATGGCGACTTGTCCAAGAAGATCACGGTTGATGTCCGTGGTGAAATCCTCGAGCTGAAGAACACGATCAACACGATGGTCGATCAGCTTCGCTCGTTCGCGGCCGAAGTGACGCGCGTGGCGCGCGAAGTCGGCACCGAAGGCAAGCTGGGCGGCCAGGCCAACGTCCGCGACGTGGCGGGCACGTGGAAGGATTTGACCGACAGCGTGAACTTCATGGCCGGCAATCTGACCAGCCAGGTGCGCAACATTGCCGACGTGACCACGGCCGTGGCCAGCGGCGACTTGTCGAAGAAGATCACGGTGGACGTGAAGGGGGAAATCCTCGAACTCAAGAACACCGTCAATACGATGGTCGATCAGTTGAGCTCGTTTGCCTCGGAAGTCACGCGCGTGGCGCGCGAAGTCGGCACCGAAGGAATTCTGGGCGGACAGGCCCAAGTGAAAGGTGTCTCGGGCACGTGGAAGGATTTGACCGACAGCGTGAACTTCATGGCCGGCAATCTGACCAGCCAGGTGCGCGGCATTGCCAAGGTCGTGACCGCCGTGGCCAATGGCGACTTGAAGCAGAAGCTCACCGTGGAAGCCAAGGGGGAAATCGCGGCCTTGTCGGATACGATCAACGGCATGATCGACACGCTGGCGACGTTTGCCGACCAGGTAACGACCGTGGCCCGCGAGGTGGGCGTCGAAGGGCAGTTGGGTGGCCAGGCCAAAGTTCCCGGCGCGGCTGGCACGTGGAAAGGGCTGACCGAGAACGTCAATCAGTTGGCGGCGAACCTCACCACCCAGGTGCGCGCCATCGCCGAGGTGGCCACGGCGGTGACCAAGGGTGACCTGACGCGGCACATCACCGTCGAAGCCCAAGGGGAAGTGGCGGCGCTGAAAGACAACATCAACGAAATGATTCGCAACCTGAAGGAAACCACGCTCAAAAACAGCGAGCAGGATTGGCTCAAGACGAACCTGGCCAAGTTCAGCCGGATGTTGCAAGGGCAACGCGATCTCTCGACCGTGGGGCGCATGATTCTTTCCGAATTGGTCCCGGTGGTCAGCTCGCAACAGGCGGTGTTCTACATTCTTGACTCGACCAAGGAGTCGCCGCAATTGAGGTTGCTGGCCAGCTATGCCGATCGCGGCCAAGCGGCCATTGGCAGCAAACTGGGGCTGGGCGAAGGACTGGTTGGGCAGTGCGCGATTGAAAAGGAGAAAATCCTGATCACCAGCGCGCCGCCGCATTATGTCCGCATCGCGTCAGTGCTGGGGGACACCGCGCCGCAAAGCATCATCGTGTTGCCGGTGATTTTCGAAGGTCAGGTCAAAGGGGTGCTGGAACTGGCGTCGCTCGAGCGGTTCAGCTCGACGCACCAGGCGCTGCTCGATCAGTTGACCGAAAGCATCGGCATCGTGCTCAACACGATCGAAGCGAACATGCGCACGGAAGACCTGTTGACCCAGTCCCAGTCGCTGGCCCAGGAACTGCAGACTCGCCAGGAAGAACTGCAGAAAACCAACGAGGAACTGGAGGAAAAAGCCAAGCTGCTGGCACACCAGAACCAGGAAGTCGAACGCAAGAATCAAGAGGTGGAGCAAGCTCGCCAGGCGCTGGAAGAAAAGGCCAAGCAGTTGGCGCTGACGTCGAAGTACAAATCGGAGTTCCTGGCGAACATGTCGCACGAGCTGCGCACGCCACTCAACAGCTTGTTGATCCTCTCGGATCAGCTCTCGAAGAATTCGGAAGGAAACTTGACGGGGCGGCAAACCGAGTTCGCCAAGACGATCCATTCATCGGGCAACGATCTGCTGATGCTGATCAACGACATTCTTGACCTGTCGAAGATCGAATCAGGGACCGTGGTGGTCGACGTCGGCGAGTTGCGCTTGTCGGACATGCGGAATTATGTCGAGCGGACGTTCCGGCACGTGGCCGAAGCCAAGAACGTCGACTTCATCATCCAGATGGCGCCGAACTTGCCCGAGACCATGTCGACCGATTCGAAGCGGTTACAGCAGGTGATCAAGAACCTGCTGTCGAACTCGTTCAAGTTCACCCACTTTGGCTCGGTGTCGCTGGCCGTCAGTCGCGTGGAGGATGGTTGGAACCCGGAGAACGACAATCTGAACTACGCGTCGGGCGTGCTCGCGTTCTCGGTGACCGACACGGGCATCGGTATTTCAGCCGACAAGCAGCAGATCATCTTCGAGGCCTTCCAGCAGGCCGACGGCAGCACCAGTCGCAAGTACGGTGGCACGGGCCTGGGCCTGGCGATCAGTCGCGAACTGTCGCGACTGCTGGGGGGCGAGATTCGGCTGTTCAGCACGGCGGGCAAGGGAAGCACGTTCACGCTCTACTTGCCCGAGAACTACACGTCGCCACGCGCTACGCGTCGTCCGGTCGGCGCCGATGTGCCACTGCCCTCGGGCGCCACGCACGCCGAGTTGACCAGTGGTAACAACGCGACTTTGCTCCTTGGCGCGACGAAGCGTGCCGTCGAGAGCGAACCAGTGGCCATTGCCGCTTATGATTTGCCGCAACCTTTGCCGTTAATCAACGAGGCCGGCGATGATCGCGATTCGTTGCGGGCCACGGATCGCCGGATGTTGATCGTGGAAAACGATCTGCCTTTCGCGAAACTGTTGTTGGAGGTGATTCGCGAACGGGGATGCAAAGGCCTGGTCACTTCGCTGGGGACAGCTTCGCTTCCCATGGCGCAGGATTACGAGCCGGAAGCGATTCTGCTTGATATCTGTCTGCCCGATATCGACGGCTGGCGCGTGCTGGAGCGATTGAAGAACGATCTGCAAACGCGACACATTCCGATTTGGATTGTCTCGACGGAAGAATTCGCCGAGCGCTCTTTCTCGGCTGGCGCGCTGGGCTTTATCACCAAGCCGGTGCAAAACCGCGAAACCCTCGAGCGGCTGATCGACGAAGTCGCCGAGTTCGGCCAACGGCGGCATCGCCGCTTGCTGATTGTCGAGCCCGATGGCGGCAAGCGCGAGCAATTCGCCAAGTTGCTGCAACAAGATCAGATCGAGATCGTGGACGTTGGCAATCTAGAGCAGGCGGCTCAAGTCCTGGGCGAGCAACCCATCGACTGCGTGTTGATCGATGTCGACGAAACTCAGGGCGATTACGAATCGCTGGTCGAGATCGAGACGGCGGAGCATTCTCCGCATCGGTTGTCGTTCCTGCTGTATAGCGACGGCCCGCTGGCGGACGAGGAAAGCCTGAATATCAAAGCGTTGCTCGAACGCTCGATCGTCCAACGCTCGCTGAGCCTGAATCGGCTGTTCGATCAGGCGATGCTGCTGCTCCACTTTCCGCTCAGGCATCTGCCGGAAGACAAGCAGCAATTGCTCGACCAGTTGCGTCGTTCGGACAAAGTCCTGGCCGGCAAGAAGGTGCTGATCGTCGACGACGATATTCGCAACATCTTTGCCCTGTCGAGCGCTCTCGAACAGCACAACATGGTCATCGTGTCGGCGGAAACCGGACGCGGCGCGATTGCCATCTTGCAAAACGACCCCGAAGTCGACGTCGTGCTGATGGATATCATGATGCCCGAGATGGACGGCTACGAGACCATTCGTGCCATTCGTGCCATGGCCCGGTTCAAGGACTTGCCGATCATTGCCGTCACCGCCAAGGCGATGAAGGGAGACCGCGAGCGGTGCATCGAGGCTGGAGCGTGGGACTATCTGTCCAAGCCTGTCGACACCGAGCAAATGTTGTCGGCGTTGCGAGCCTGGCTGCACCGCTAAAGGGAGAAGACGACGTTCGGGCACGTCAGGTCGAGACCTGGTTTGGTTGCGCGGCGAAAGGCGGCCCGCGGAAAGGTTGGCGATAATGAACAACGAACGAGTCAACATCCTGATTGTCGACGACCAGTGCGACAAGCTGCTGGCCTTGTGTACTGTTCTGGAGGAGTTGGATGAGAATGTGGTCACGGCGTCCAGCGGACGCGACGCGCTGAGGCTGTTGTTGGACCGGGAATTCGCTGTCATCCTGCTCGACATCAACATGCCGGACATGGACGGTTTTGAAACGGCCGAGTTGATTCGCCAGCATCCGCGCTGCGCAAACACGCCGATTATCTTCGTGACCGCGTTTAGCGACGACTTGCTGGCCAGCCAAAGCTACTCGCTCGGGGCCGTCGACTATATTCTGTCACCGGTGGTCCCCAACGTGTTACGCACCAAGGTGGCGGTGTTCGTCAATCTATTTAGGGCCACCGAGCAAGTAAAACGGCAAGCCGAGGCTCAGATCGCCTTGGCGCGCGAGCAGGAAGCTCGGGCCGCGGCCGAAGAGTTGATGCGCCGCTCGGCGTTTTTGGCCGAAGCGAGCGTGGTACTTTCCAAGACGTTGTATTCCGACCGTTCGTTGTTGGCGCTGACGCGCCACATTGTGCCGTCCCTGGCTGATGCGTGCTTTATCAGTTTGATCGACGATCAAGGCCGGCCCCGCGAGCGGCAAGTTTCCTGGATCAACGCCTCGGGCTTGATGCAATCGTTTTCGACCAACGGGGCGCCGATCCTGCCTCACATTCTGCGCGAGCCGTTGCGGCAGGTGATCAATAGCGAGATTCCGGAATGGTTGGGCAGTCGAGAGGTATTGTCGCAAGGCGCATCACAGGCCGCGCCGCCGCGAGACACGCCAATCGATTTCACTCCCACCTCGGCGATCATCGTCCCGCTTCGCGCCCGAGGGGGACTCGCTGGAGTCATGACGGTAGCGGTGGGGCACGGCGAACGAGAGTTCCATCAGGACGACGTCTTGTTTTGCAAGACGTTGGCCGACCGCGCGGCAACCGCGCTGGAGAACGCGCGCTTGTATCACAACATTCAGGAAAGCGATCGTCGCAAGAACGAATTCCTGGCGATGTTGGCTCACGAACTTCGCAACCCCTTGGCCCCCATTCGCAGCGCCGTGGACATCCTGCACCATCATGTGGCCGTGAGTCCGGAGTTGGAATGGGTGCATGACGTCCTCGATCGACAAGTGCAACAAATGGTCCGGCTAGTCGACGACTTGCTCGACATGTCGCGCGCTACTCGTGGTTCGATTGTGCTCAAGCGCGAGCCGGTCGACTTGTCGGAAGTCGTGGCCCGTGCCATCGAAATGAGTCGACCCTCGATCGACGCGCGGGGTCACCGTCTGGAAGTCAATCTCCCAGCGGCCCCTGTTTACGTGGACGGCGATTTGATTCGGCTGACGCAAGTCTTGGGCAATTTACTGAATAACGCCGCCAAGTTCACCGAGCCTGGCGGCCAGATTTGCCTGACGCTCGAACACGAGGGCCAAGAAGCGGCGATCCATATCAGAGACAACGGCATCGGCATTCCGACCGAAATGCTGCCTTCAGTGTTTGAGTTGTTCACCCAGGTCAACAACTCGCTCGACCGCTCGTACGGCGGGATGGGCATCGGCCTGACACTGGTGCGTCACCTGGTCGAGTTGCATGGCGGCCGAGTTGACGCGCGTAGCGAAGGGCCGGGCCAAGGCAGCGAGTTTGTCGTGCGGCTGCCGATCTTGGTCGGCCACATGGCGCCACCCTTGGTGCCCGATGACGCGTCGAACGGCGAAGACTCGGCCAATGGCGCGCATCGCATCTTGCTGGTCGACGACAATGCCGACGCCGCCCTCAGCCTGGCCATGTTGCTCCGCTGTTTCGGGCACGAAGTCGAGTCTTACCACGAAGGCGCGGCGGCCTTGGAAGCGGCCGAGGAGTTGCGTCCCGAGGTAGCGCTGATCGACATTAGCATGCCCGGCATGGATGGCTACCAGGTAGCGCGACGATTGCGATCGCTGCCTGGCTTGCAGGGTATCGTGCTGATCGCCCTGACCGGCTACGGACGCGAGGAAGACCGACGGCAAAGCTACGCCGCCGGTTTTGACCACCATCTGGTCAAACCGATCAAGCTTGACGAACTGAACCAACTGCTGGCGTCGCTCAAATCGGACCAGGAAGCCAAGGCCGGCACCGCCGAGTAATTGACAACTCGGTTGCGAGGCGCCGCGCCGCTTGATTAGCGCCCCGCGACCGCGGCTAACAAGGTATTCTGGCGAGGCCACTCCAACGGCTTGGGCCAAGGGGCACCGAGCTATCCCTTGCCGCGCATCATGCGTCGATAGCTAATCCATGTTTCAATCATGCGCGCCAAATACATGACGAACATGGCGACACTGTAGGCGGCGGCGAATCCTTTAACGCTCGTTTCGTCATGGTCAACCGAATAGGCCAGCATGGCGCAAAACCCAACCGCCGCAATTGCCCAATGCAGATAGGTCAGAATGCGACCCATAAGGCTGCGAGGTGTTGCGAGTGGGGAGCGGACAGTTGGTTCAGCCGGCTTGTCGTCCATGCGGCTTTCTTCTCAAAAGAAAAGGGGGCATACCGCGCCTGTTCGCACGGGATTGGCGCATGATGATTGAGGCCTGACGGGGCTGTCAAATCGGCGGTTCGCGGTGGGGCGGGTGATCATCTGGTGCCCGAGTCGAAGGCCAAGTTGCGTGAGCGCGACCTGCGGGGACTGAGATACATGGAAGTGCTGGTGCCGCCGTTGGACCGGCTGCGCGACGTGGGCTGCGGAAGGGCGGCAGTTTCGCTCGAAGACGCCGCGCTTCACCCGTAGCTCGGTCCATAACATCCTGAAGGATCGGGCCTACCTCGGCGAAATTGAATTCCGATGTCAATGGTATCCTGGCAAGCATGAACTGCTGGTCGATCGAAGCACCTGGGACCGCGTGCAAGCGATTCTTAGGGGGCACGTTTATCAGTCGCACGCCATGACCGATGCCGGCGAGCTGATCCAGCGAGGGCACTGTGGGCATCCGCTCACCGGGGAACTCAAAACCAAGCTCACTAAGCCGGACGAATGGCAGTAGGGAACCGGCTGGCGCGGATCAAGCTGCAACTCGACGTGCTGGACCGCTCGCACGATGAATTGGCGGAATTGGCCGCGAAAGTTTTTGAACTCTCGCAAACTCTTCGCCAACGGTGGCTTACAGCCGACTACGCCGCCAAGCGGCGAATTCTGGAAATCGTGTTTTTGAACTGCCGACTCAACGACACAAGTCTCGCCCCACAAATAAGAAAGCCCTTCGACGTGCTCGCCGAAGGGCTTTCTGTCCCGTCAAGTCGGGGCGACAAGACGGCTATTGAACTTTTTATCGCCGGGGTGGGAGGCTGGAAAACCGGGTTGCGTCGCCAGTTCGGGAGCGATAAGCCAAAACCAGACTGATGGTTATTGTTTTGATTTCCCAGCGGCTTTATCCTCGTCCTGTAAGGCGCGTGTCAAGTTTTACTTCATAAAAACTTGACTTTGGCTGCGCCTGGGCGACAATTATTTCATGAGGAACCAGCAGAAAACCGCAGCGGATGCCGCCAACACCGCTGACACCGTACGACGCCGAGTCGAGGTGGGTGGGGAGCGGGTCTGGCGGTTGGCGGACTTTGAGGGAATGCCGTTTACGGCGGTGGCTCAGGCACTGTCACGTTTGTCACGGCAGGGCGTGATCCAGCGTCTGGGAAAAGGGCTGTATTACCGGCCCCGGCCAACGGCGTTTGGAGACAGCAAGCCCAATCGCGCCCAAATCCGGTCTTTGCCGGTTCACAGGCGAGGAGTCTTCCCTGCCGGCATTGCTGCGGCCAACTTGCTCGGCTTCACCACGCAAAACCCGGCCCAGGTGGAAGTGGCGACCGATGGCTTCAGCCTGCCACGGCTGATCGTCGGTAAAGAAACCGTCATCCACACGCGGAGGCCGGAAGCCTGGCGGGGACTCCCTGAGGCCGATACGGCCCTGCTCGACTTCCTCCGTAGGCGAGGAGAAGCGAGCGAGTTGTCGCCAGAAGAAACCGTGGGCAAGCTGCTCAAACACTTCCGCGAACCGGGCCGCTTCGAGCGTCTCCTGAAAGTAGCCGAATCAGAGCCGCCGCGTGTCCGCGCCATGCTGGGAGCTATCGGCCAGCAACTCGGCCAAGCCCAGCACCAGCTCGCGCTGCTGCGAAAGAGCCTGAATCCGCTCTCTCGGTTCGATTTTGGGATTCTGGCCGTTCTGGCGTACGCTCTGAAATGGCAAGCGAAGGAGCGCAGGCCATGAAGTTGTTCGAGCATCCCGACTTCGAGCAGGCCATCATCCGCGCGGCGGAACATTTCCGCTCGCAGGGCCTGCGCGAGTCCATCATCGAGAAGGATTACTTCGTCACCGAAACCCTGCGGATCATCGAGCAGGTTGCTGGCGGTAAGGTCATCTTCAAGGGCGGCACAAGTTTGTCCAAGGGCTGGAACCTGATCCAACGGTTCTCAGAAGATATTGACATCTTCTTTGACCCGACCGCCTTTGCGCCGGCCCTGGGCAAGAAAGCAATTGACCGCGAACTGAAAAAACTGCGAGACGCCATCGAATGCCATCCGGCGCTGACGTTTGTTGAACACGAAAGCCAGACCATCGGCGGGTTCGGTCGCAACGACCGGTTCGAGTACATCCAGCGTTTTATCGGCACCGGCGATATTCGTAATCGCGTGTTCGTCGAGGCTGGGACCGCAAGCGGCAGGGAGCCAACCAACCGCATCCAACTTCAGTCCTATGTCGGGCAGTTTCTTCAGGAAACCGGCGTAAGCCTCGGGGCCGAGGATGAAGGGCCGTTCAAAATGCGGCTTTTGCATTTCCGGCGAACATTCGTTGAGAAAATGTTCGCCATTCACGCCAAGGTCGAGGCGTTCAAGCAAACAGGCAAACCGATCGGCGGATATGCCCGGCACTACTACGACCTGTTCTGCCTAGCTGAGCGCCCGGAAGTCCTGGCCATGCTTCGATCCGATGAATATTTGATCATCAAGGCCGATTACGACCGAATCAGCACGAAGCATTTTTCCAAGAACTACGTGCCACCACCCGACATGACGTTCGCCAAGAGTAGTGCCTTATTTCCGTCAGCTGAACTTCGAGCCGCTCTAGGCAGCGAGTTTGAGGCGCAATGCCAGGTGTTGTGTTTCGGGCCATTTCCAAGCTGGGATTCGGTGCAAACACGATTTGAAGAAATCCGAGCGCTTCTATAGCCGCAAGTGACGAATCACGGCTAGCATTCAAGGGTTCCCGGCGGCCGGCGAAAACCTGAGCTTGTATTAATGACGTGGAACGAATGGCGACCGCAATGCACGGGCAACAACACCTACGCGTCAACGGTCTTTCACCGCCCGAAGCTAAAATTGCTCTCTTTCGCGGTCTCTTTCGCGGCCGAGAAGACATTTACCCACGCCGCTTCGAAAACCAGAGAACCGGTCGCTCGGGTTATTCGCCGGCATGCGCCAACGAGTGGGTTCGAGGTGTTTGCGAAAAGCCAAAGATCAAGTGCGCCGTCTGTCCGCACCAGCGATTCTTGCCCATTACCGACGAAGTCGTTCGTTGGCATCTTTCAGGGCAGGATGATATGGGCAAAAGTTTCGTCATGGGTGTTTACGCCATGTTGCGCGACGAAACGTGCTTTTTCCTGGCCATCGACCTTGACAAACGTGACTGGCAAGAAGATGCGCAGGCCGTTCTTGATACCTGTCGTCAGTTCGCATTGCCGGCCGCACTAGAGCGTTCGCGAAGCGGCAATGGTGGACATATTTGGCTGTTCTTCCAAGAGGCAATTCCGGCCACGCTCGCTCGCAAGCTCGGCGCGCACCTTTTGACCGAAACCATGGAGCGACGGCCAGGCATTGGTCTCGATTCCTATGACCGCTTTTTTCCCAATCAGGATACGCTTCCTCAAGGCGGCTTCGGTAACCTCATCGCGCTTCCGTTGCAAAAGGAGCCACGAGAGCGAGGTAATAGTGTTTTTCTCGACGAGAGCTTCGTTCCTCACGCGGACCAATGGGCGTTTTTGTCGGCGATTTGCAAGATTGAAAGGTCGACGATCGAGTCAATCGTATCCGTTGCCGAGCGGAGAGGATGCGTGGTCGGTGTTCGCTTGTCGCTGACCGAGGAAGACGACAGCGCGCCTTGGGCCTCGCCACCATCTGGAAGCCACAAAGAGCCTCGACTCGACGAGCGACTGCCAGAAAGGCTTGAGCTAATCTTGGGCAATCAACTCTACATTGCAAAGAACCTATTATCCTCCGGCCTGCGAAATCGCCTGATACGGCTGACTGCATTTCAGAACCCCGAGTTTTACAAGGCCCAGGCCATGCGACTCCCGACCTACGGAAAGCCTCGCATCATAGCCTGTGCCGAGGATCACGATCAGCACATCAGTCTTCCACGCGGTTGCCTGGACGAGCTGCGATCTCTCCTGGTGGGTTTAGGAATCAACATAGTCGATCGCGACGAACGCTCGCTTGGGAAACCGCTCGATGTCAAATTTCATGGCGAGCTTCGCACGGAACAGGTCATTGCGGCAAAGCGCCTGCTGGCCCATGACACTGGCGTCTTGTCCGCCACAACCGCGTTTGGGAAGACAGTCGTCGCTACGTGGCTGATCGCCCAGCGAGGTGTTAACACGTTGGTTCTCGTGCATCGTCGGCAATTACTGGAGCAATGGGTTGACCGCCTGGCAACATTTCTGAATCTTCCGCCCAAGGCGATTGGCCAAATTGGCGGTGGACGCAAAAAGCCAACCGGTTTGCTTGACGTCGCTCTGATTCAATCGCTCTCGCGAAAAGGCGTTGTGAACGATCTGGTCGGAGACTATGGACATCTTGTCGTGGACGAATGTCACCATTTGTCCGCGTATAGCTTCGAGCAAGTTGCCCGCCAGGCGAAGGCGAAGTTCATCACGGGCCTTTCGGCAACCGTCACTCGAAAGGATGGACACCATCCGATCATTTTCATGCAGTGTGGGCCCATTCGCCATCGCGTTGACGCCAAGTCGGAAGCGGCTTTACGTCCGTTTGAGCACACGGTCTACGTGCGGCCAACGGATTTTCACGCTTCAAGTGTTGCGGAAGATGCCAGGATACACTTCCAGGAACTGTATTCGGAACTGGTCGCCGATGAGGCGCGAAATCGGCTGATCTGTGACGAGGTGCTGCAAGTCGTTCGCGAAGGGCGATCACCTCTGGTACTGACCGAACGCAACGAGCACCTCGACCTGCTCGCGGAGCGATTATCGCCCCTCGTCGAACATCCAATCGTGCTGCGCGGTGGAATGGGAAAGAGGCAAATCCGGGCCGTGATGGCCCGGTTGACGGCGACTTCCGACAACGAGCCCAGGCTGTTACTGGCAACTGGACGGTTCATTGGTGAAGGCTTCGATGACGCGCGACTTGATACGCTATTCCTCACGCTGCCTGTCTCGTGGCGTGGGACGATCGCTCAATACGTCGGAAGGCTGCACCGTTTGCATGATCGCAAACGCGAAGTAATCGTCTACGACTATGCGGACCTTAACGTGCGCATGCTGGCCCGCATGTTTGATCGACGTTGCCGAAGCTACGAGGCGGTGGGCTACAGGATTCTACTGCCGGCAAGCGCCGTGCCCGGCTGGCCATCCGAAGTTTCGCTGCCCGTCGATCCCCAGTGGAAGAGCCAATACGCCAGCAGCGTTCAGCGGCTTATCCGTGACGGAGTCGATAAGCCTCTAGCGACTCTGTTTACTCATGTCGCGCGAACGATACCCGCCGATGGCGAAGGCGTTGCGAGGGCTCGCAGCGCGAGCGAAGCATTTCTTTACCGCCGCCTGCAAACTCTGCCGGAAACCGCCGGGCGATTTCGGTTAAATACGAAGCTGCCAATCCCATTCGATGGCTGTGGCGAAATGGAAGTCGATCTTCTTTGTGCCGATGCGCGCGTTGCAATTGAACTCGATGGAGCGCAACATCTGAGCGACGCAGACTCGTATCGCCGTGACCGGCGTAAGGATGTCGCGTTGCAGGAAAACGGCTACATGGTGCTTCGCTTTCTTGCAGAGGACTTGGGGGAACATTTGAATGCCGTGCTCGACGCTATTCTCCGCATCCTAACGCACGGCGAATCGGCTGCCGGGAAGGACCAAGTCCCGTAGCATTCTACCAAGACCGGTTATGCCAGACCTGCCAAGCATTTTGGAAGGAGCCGACGAATGAGCGAGTATCAGCATATCGCATTTCGTGCTATCGATCGTCCGGTCAGCGAACAAAATCTTCAGTACATGCGGCGGCAGTCGACGCGTGCCACGATTACTCCATGGTCATTCGAGAACGAATATCACTACGGCGACTTTCACGGCAACCCCATGGAGATGCTGCGTCTCGGCTACGACATTCACTTGCACTATGCGAACTTTGGAATTCGCAAACTGCTGATCCGCCTGCCACACGGTTTACCGGACAGCAAAGCGGCCCAGCCCTACCTTGGCAAGGACGCTCCGCGTCTTCTGAAGGACAAGGTGGGAACGGGAGTAATCCTCGCGATCGAACCATTCCATGAGCCTGGCGATCTCGACGAAATATGGGAAGTCAGCGCAGTTTTTGGTCGGCTGGTCCCACTTCGTGCCGAGATACTCAATGGCAACTTGCGTCCGCTCTACTTGGCTTACATGGCGATCGCTTGCGATATGGAACACGATCCAGAAGAGACGGTCGAGGCGCCGGTTCCGGCAGGATTAGAAGACCTCTCGGAAGCGCAGCGAAGTCTCGCCGAACTTTACGGCCTCAGCGACGATTTGATCGCCGCCGCTGCTCAGGAGGCGCCGGCTATGCCAGCAAGTGCGGAACCATTGGCTGGCTATTCCGAGTGGCTTTGCGACCAGCCGGCGACGATGAAGGACGGCTGGCTGGCCGCATGGATGGCGGACACCGCCTCGTCCGCGCGAGTTGAAATATTGGCGAAGTACAGAGCCGATTCCGACTTGTCAACTTGGCCGACGGCCCGCCCGAACCGTACGGTTGCCCAGCTTCAGGCCGCCGCGGCCAAGATTGCCGATGAGGCCAAGCAACGCGCCGCGGCCGATGCCACGCTCCGGCGGACTCAACGGCTCGCTAAGATGGCGACCAATCCCGCCGCAACGCTTCGCGAAATCGAAAAGTTGGTCTCTACACGAACAACGGTTGCTTATCGGCGCGTCGCCGAACTACTGTCCGAACTCCGCGAAGTGTTGTCTGGCAGCGAGCAATCGGATCTCGCGGAAAAATATGCGCAAAAGCTGAAGTCTCAAAATCCAACGCTTCGCATGCTGACTAGCGAACTCCGCCGGCAAGGGTTTGTGCCAAATCGATGTGGCTGAAGCGGCAGGCTCCTTTGGATAATGCGATAGCCCAGGACTTTCGGAGCAAGCCATCGACATCGCCGCGGAAGGAACTGTAATGGTACTCAACGGACAGCGACCATCGTGACACTTCGGCACGCGTGGACTGTCGCTGCGCGAACGCCAACTGTTTATCATTGAGCGGGCCGCCAACCGCCTGGAAGACCACGTATTGATATTCGCTCACGACTCGCCCCGTAGCTCTGCCAGTTCCTTGTCACAAATAAACCCAACACGGTCGGCAATTTGCATGTTGTCAGCCCACTTGACAGCCTCGTCACCACCAGCGGCCTTGACGGCACGAATTACCGGCTTGAGACACTGGCTGATCTCGTCGGTCATCAATCCTTCGTCGCTGCATTCGACTTGATAGCTGCCGTCTTTCATCAGCTTGAGCGCAAGCGACTTCGCGTCCGCAAGCTGGCCCAGCTCGACGAGCAGCGAGAGCCCCTTCTGAACTTCGGCATAAGCTTGCCAATCCACATCGAAGTTGTGGTTCATCATGCGCTCATCGAAATCGGTCGCACGATCGACGGCGGACGACACGTCGGCGACGAGTAGATCCACTGGCTTTTCGATCGTCAACCGATCGTCCAATTCTCGCGCGACAACGGCGTGCTCCCTGGCGATCGCCAAGATCATCGCGACCAACTCCACCTTCGTCCGATTGTGAAGCTCCTTTTCGATCAGCGGAAAGCGGCCGCTTTTCGCGGGCTTGCGAGGTTTCTTCGTTCCTTTCTTCACCACGTCGGCAGTCCTTTCTTCATACGCCGAGTGGCTTTTGCCGCGTCAAATTGCGCGGGGTCAAACGAACCGTTCCACTCTAGGAGTTCGCGGTACTCGCTGTGATTCGGATTCGTGATCGCCTCGACATAGTCGGCAAAACCGTAAACACCGCCAACATCTTCCGGCGGACAAGCTCGCTCTCCATCGATACAGCGCGGGTATTTGGCTCCCGGTTCGGATTCCGTCACCTTTTCAAGGACGACATCGTGTTGCCAGCCGTCTCCAAAGTCATACTCGTAGCCCATCCGCAGTTTGGAGCCGTGCTTGGAAACTAGGTCGCTTATTTGAATGTTACTGTAGTCGATCGCACCAAAGTGATCCTTCATGAATCGTGGATCGGTGTACCGGGCACCCGCGATCTCAAACTGGTGTAGATGCGAATTCGTCCAACCCATCGCGGTTTGAATCAACTCGTGCAGTTTTTCAAGCGTTACGTCCTTCGTCTCAATCCGCCGCCAGATCGCCGGATCAGCGTCTCGCAAGACGATCTTGAAACGATAGACCGCCGCCTTGCCGTCGCTGGCCTGTTCAAGGTGGCGCGCGTCCGGCCAGGCAAGAGTCCACTCCCTGACCGTACGAGTGATGCGTTTGCCTCTCCATTTTGGGATGGCATCGTCTACGACCAAAATCTCAATGGAACGTGGAACGCCTGACTGTCGTCGAATGAGCCCTTTCCTTTCGAGCGTCTTCATCATTTGGTTCACCGACGGTGGCGAGACGCCTATCGCGTCGGCAATTTCCGACTCCGCCGGCGGCAAACCGAAGCTATCCGTATACGCGTGAATGTACGCGAGATATCGCCCTTGTGTGGGTGTCACTTCCGCCATCGCAAGAATCCTTTCGCTCCACCTCCGCGGACGCACATTAGGAAGATTTTACGACAGATACTCGTTCTGGTGAGTGAGGGCAGTCTTCGCGGGGTGTCGTCTCGCTGGTGCGCATGATGACTCGGTCATCACAAAGTGATCGGCAGGGCCGACGAATGTTCCAACACCGACATGGCGGCGATGGTAGTCGGCATCTGCCGATTGTCGCGAAACTGGCGGCTAGGCTTGAACTCCGCAACTCCTTTGTTATTAAACGGTTGCGATGAAGTCGCCCACCGCCCCGCCAATTCCGATTGGACTCTTGGACAAAGCCCAAGTGAACACAAACCGGGCGCAAAGCATTGCCGCCAAACGAGAAAAAGCCCACCGCCGGAAAGAACGATGGGCTTTCTGTCTCATCAAGTCGGGGCGACAAGACGGCTATTGAACTTTTTATCGCTGGTGTCCGGGGTTGGGAAGGTCATCTGCGACGGCAAATGGAGGATGGTAAGTCTAAACTGGCGTGATGGTTGCGTTCATCTTTTGCATGCCGCACGTCGGTGATGAAATCGTAGATCGCCAGCCGCTGGCCGACTAGGGCTAAATGAAGAATCGGACAACTTCGCAATTCACTGGCGTCGGTTTCTCTGTGCAATTCTTGTTCTCCATGCAATCACACAGACTGGGGTGAACGCAACAGGCGCAGCCCATTCATGATCACCAGCAGTGAAGCGCCTGTATCGGCCGCGATTGCCGTCCACAGCGACGAATAGCCAGCAAATGTCAGAACGACAAAGATAGCTTTGACAGCCAACGAAAACCCGATGTTCTGCCGAATGATTGCCAGTGTGTGGCGCGAGTGCCGAATCAGCCAGGGGAGCTTGGAAAGGTCGTCGGACATGAGCGCGATATCGGCCGTTTCAATCGCCGCGTCGCTTCCGGCAGCACCCATTGCGATGCCGAGCGTTGCGCGGCCCAACGCCGGGGCGTCATTCACACCGTCGCCGACCATCGCAACCCTACCGTACTTGGCGACAAGCGATTCCACCGCTGTCACCTTGTCCGCAGGCAGGAGTTCGGCGTGAACTTCGTTCACTCCGGTCTCACGGGCGATGGCATCGGCAGTTCCCCGGTTATCCCCGCTGAGCATGACGATGTGCTTTATACCGGCATCGCGCAACGCCAAGAGCGTCTCTTTGGCTCCGGGCCGCACTGTGTCGGCGAGAGCGATGAAGCCGCAGACGTGATCCGCATTTCCAATCACCACAACGGTGCGGCCCTCTGCCGACAGCGCCTCCAGCCGCTGGTGAACTTCCTTCGTTTCCTGGCCGCGCTCTTCCAGATAACGGTGCGACCCCAGCCAGTAGTCCTGCCCGTTGAAGCGGCCGGTCGCGCCTTTGCCCTGGACGATCTGGTACCCCTGCGCGGGCTGGACCGCAATGCCGCGCTGCCGGGCATAGGCTATGATCGCGCGAGCTAAAGGATGCGTACTCTGCGCTTCCAACGCGGCGGCTCGTACAAGGAGTTCTTCCTCGTCGTGGCCACTGAGAGGCACGACCTCCACAACCTGGGGCTTGCCCTGCGTCAACGTGCCAGTCTTATCCAGGGCGATGGCTTCCAATCGAGAAGGAGCTTCAACATACAGCCCGCCCTTGATGAGTACGCCGTTGCGAGCAGAGGCGGTCAGCGCCGCCACAATGCTCACCGGTGTTGAGATGACCAGGGCGCAAGGGCAGGCGATAACGAGTAGAACGAGTGAACGGTAGAACCAGTCCTGCCAGGCCCCGCCGAAGAGGAGCGGTGGAATGATCAGCACGGTTAAGGCTAAGGCCATGACGGCGGGCGTGTACACGCGGGCGAATTTTTCCACCCATTGCTCTGATGGTGCGCGCCGGGACTGCGCTTCCCCTACCAGCCGGATGATATGGGCCAGCGTCGTATCTCCGGAGGGTTTGGTGCATTCGACTGTCAGTGCACCGTCGCCGTTGATCGTCCCGGCAAAGACTTCTTGACCTGCGGTCTTTGGAACCTGAACGCTTTCACCGGTGATAGGTGCCTGATTGACTTCGCTCGCTCCGCTGAGGACGCGACCGTCCAGCGGAATACGTTCACCCGGCCGCACCAGGAAGTTCGCCCCCACGGTCACGCTTTCCGGCGATACCTCTTCTTCACCACCGTCCGCTCTTACAAGTCGCGCAGTCGGCGGCGTCAAGTCCATGAGGGCTGCGACGGCCCGTCGAGCGCGGCCCACGCTCCAAGACTCCAAGGTCAACGACAGGGCAAAAAGAAACGCGACGGTGGACGCCTCGAACCATTCGCCGATGACGACCGCACCCACTACGGCCACCGTCATCAGAAGGTTCATGTCGGGGCGTAGCCGCCCGGCTGCGAACCACGCCTTCGGCAGGATGTACCAAGCTCCGGCAAGGATGCCCATTCCATAAAACACGCGCACAGCGAGAGGAACGGCATGTGCCACACCATTTCCCTCCGAACCGAGCGCAGACTGAAATCCGCCAGCAGTCCACACATGCACGAGGAAACCCAGCGCCGTGAAAGCACCGCTTGCCGCCGTGAGAACGGTGCGGCCGCGACGTTGCCAGAAGCCTTCATCCATCAGTTCCGCCGCGTTCTCCTGCCAGTCCTCGGCACGCATACCCGTCCGCGCTACCGCCTGCCGAACGGCTTCGGATGAAAAGTCTGCGAATGCCGGCGCAACGGTCATTCTGCCATTGAGTATGTCAAAGCTGAGGTGATCCTCGCCGCCGACGACTGGCCCTATCTCACGCTTTAATACCGCCACTTCCTCCGCGCAATCCATGCCGTGAATCTTGAAGGCGAAAGTGGGTGACCCCTTTACCATCGTGCATACTCCCGAGTTGCTCTCGGCGGAATCGCTATCACGGCTTTGTCCTTGTGTCCAGCAGGTGCATTCAATCACCGTCCAATCTGCGCTGCGGGCAGGAGTTGTTTGGTTGCCTGATCCTGGACATCTTGCAGGAGCGCGCGCTGTCGCTGACTACCGCCCGGTTGGCTCTGAATGGCTGAACCAATCGCCGCCGGATTCAGTCCGCCGGTTAGTTGCATTCCCGTGATCTCCACTGCGACTTTGTGTGCTTCGGTAATTGCTTCAATGCGTGCGATTTGACTCTGGGCATAGGCCTCTTGAGCGGTCAGAACGTCACGAAAGCTGATTTCGCCTCCTTTGTAGGCCGTCATGGTCAGCTTCAGATTCTCTTCCACGGCCGGGAGAATCGACTCCTTGAGCTTGTCGGCCTGAAGGCGGCTGGTTTTGTATCGCCGGAACGAGTCCGCCAATTGATCTCGCAGGACCAGTTGAGAACGCACGATGTCCGCTTGATCGGCCCGAATATCTGCCGACGCCTTGTCGATGTTTCCCTGATTGCGGTTGAAAACTGGCAACGGCAGTGCCACCAGTGTGCTTGCTGTCGTTGATTGAGTCACGCGGTCGTAATCGGCCACCACTTGCACGGTGAAGTTCGGTTTGGCCTGTGCGCGTGCTTGACGCAGGACGGCCATTCCGTGATCCAACTCTGACTGCGCCGATCGAAGCTGCGGGCTCTCGTTCAGCATCCTCTGCCATTCGGTTTCAAGGTCCAGGACTGGAATGTTGTCGGCTCCGGTATCCGATACTTCCGATAAGGGTAAGGTTGGCACGCCAACCATCGCCGCCAGTTGCTCCCAAGCGGCCTCCAGCCGGTGAGTCGCTTCTGCCACCCGGATTCGCGATGTCTCGACGAGGACGCTGGCCTGGAGAACGTCTGTTCTCGAAGCGGTTTTCGCGTCGAAGAGACTCTGCGCCGCTTCAAGATGCTGGCGCGCGAGCCGCACCAACTCTTGGTTGACGGTCACCTGGCGCTGCGCACCCAGCACTTCGTAGTAGCGAATCTTCACGTCGTTCAATACACGGATTCGCTGCGATTGTTGGTCCCACTGTAATCTCTTGATTTCCTGCGAGTTTGCCGCCTGAGCCAGCGGAATCTTTTTGGCGGTCACGAATTCCTGGCTAAAGAACATGCCGTTCGATTGCTTGGGAGCCGTCTG
Source organism: Planctomycetota bacterium (assembly GCA_018242585.1). Lineage (NCBI taxonomy): Bacteria > Pseudomonadati > Planctomycetota > Planctomycetota bacterium. The sequence continues at coordinate 168,048 of JAFEBQ010000004.1, read as the reverse complement.
ATTTGCGGTCGTGTTCAAGTATCCAACTTGCGGATTGGGATAGAGCCCGGACTGGCGGTATTCTCCTCGCTGCTGGTCAACTGCGGCTGCTGCTTGGGACAGCGTCGGATTGTTGCCCATTGCCAGGTTTTCAAGATCAGCGAGGGTCATCACACCCGACGGAATAGTTTCGGAAGCGAGTTCGTCGAATGCATCCGTCGCGGCGGCAGGAGGGACTGGAAGGTCTTCCGCTCCGACGAGCCGAATTTCGCTCCCCGTTGACGCCACGTGTTCGCTGCCGTCAACTGCATCGGAACGAGGACTGGCCAACTCGGTATGCTGGCTCGCAGCCGGTGCCGGCACTTTTGCAACACGGTGAGATGACGTTTGGGCGCATCCCGCCGTAAACGCAATCACGCTGAGTGATAGCGCTCCCAAGAGATTTCGATCGCGCACGATGTCACCCTCCCTGGAATTGGCATGGATCGCTTGGGATTCCATTCCGGCGATCCAGTCCGTAAAAGTCCTTGGCCGCTCCCCCTTTGGGCGTGGCTCGCAATCCGTTCATAAGGGCACAATCCCGCTCAACCTTCCGGCGTAGGCGGCTTCTTTCCGAACTTGGCCTCGTACTGGGCCGCAAACTTGGCTTGCAGTTCGGGATGGCACTTGAAGCACTGTGAATCAGGGCGGTCGTGCTCTTTGCACCAATCGCCCTTCTTTTGAAAGTCTGCCGCGAGTTTTGTGTTGCACTGACCGCAGACTTCCTCTGGGACGCCATGTTCGTTGCACCACCAGCCATCGTGGCTATGGCCATCCTTCTTCGCTTGGTGGTCATGGCCGTCGCCTTCGTCATGCTCATCGCCATCCTTGTGGCCCGGATGGTCGGCGTGCCCCGATTTCGCAGCCTTTGTCGGCGCGGCGTTTTGGCTGCACCCCGCGAGGCCGTAGCTCGTGGCGATCAGGCATACCAGCAACAGGTTCTTACTCATCAGATTCATGGACAGGTTCCTTTCGTTGGAGAATGGACTTTAGGGGTCAACAGGCTTAGGCGACCTTTTTCAGAGTGGGTTCGACGGCATCGGCGATTCTTCCGTCGGCCAAACAGAGCCGTCGGCTCGCCCGCGCCGCCGCGGCCGGGTCGTGTGTCACCATCACGATTGTGCGGCCCTCGCGCACGAAATTGTCGAACATCGAAAGCACTGCTTCGCGGCTGTCGGGATCGAGGTTGCCCGTTGGTTCGTCGGCCAGGATCAGTCGCGGATTGTTCGCCAGGGTGCGAGCCAGTGCGACCCGCTGCTGCTGGCCAGTGCTTAGCTCGCTTGGCTTGTGCTCAATGCGGCTTCCGAGTCCGACTTGTTCCAAGAGCTCGGTCGCGCGGGCCTCCTGATCGGACTTGCTGATACCGTGCAGAAACAGCGGGATCTGGACGTTTTCCAGAGCCGTGAGATACGGCACAAGGTTGAACGTCTGAAACACGAAGCCGATGCGCTCGCGCCGCAGGCGGGTTCGTTCGGTAAGCGGCAAGTCGTAGAGCGACTCGCCGTCGAACAACACTTTGCCGGCGTCTGGCGACAACATACCGCCTAGCATCGACAGCAACGTGGTTTTGCCGCTTCCGCTGGGACCGACGACTGCGACATACTCGCCGTGAGCGATGTCCAGCGAACATGCCTGAAAGGCGACGACTTGATGCTGCCGCCGACGATAGACCTTGGTGATGTCTTGCAGATGAAACATGATGTTAGACCTCCTGGAAACAGCAACAGGGATCGAGCTTTGCCGCAGAGCGGGCCGGCCACAGTGCGGCAAGGGTGGTGATGGTAACGGCGGCCACGACGGCGAGTGCGATCAGGTCTGGCAATGGCCTTACCGTTACGCCGATCCACTGTGAACCGAGCCACATGGCAACGAACAACCCAAGGACGCAGCCGCTTGCCGCTCCCAGGATGCCCAATACCCACGCCTTCAGCAGAAACATACGGGCGATGAGATTCGGTGTTGCTCCCAGTGCCATCAATGTGCCAATTTCACGTCGGCGTTCACGGACGTTGGACGAGATCGTGCTGGCAACACTTGCGCCGCCGACAATCGCCAGAATGCCAAGCACAATCAGCGACATTTGGCTCATCAGCCGATTGACGCCCACTTGCGTCGAGACGACTTGCGAAATGGTCACCACCTTGGCGTCGGGCAGCAGTTCGGCTAGCCGTGGAACAAGTCCGCCCGCTGCGTCCTCGCAGCAACCCATGACTTCGATCGCGTTGACGACCTCGCCGGCATTGCTCAGCCGCTGGACGGTGTGCAAGTGCGCGAAAACACGCGAGTCATCGACGGTGCCAGTGCGCGGTAGCACGGCAAGCACTTGCAACTTTTCGCCGAGCAATTCGATCTGCTTTCCGGGTTTGAGGCCGGAAAACTCGGCGATGTCGGCTCCGATCACGGCCTCGTTGTCCTTCAACTGATCGATGGTCCGTTCACTGGCGAGCGACTCCGGCGCGGCGTCGTAGGTCTTCGGGCCGCACGAGGCTTTTTTGCATCCTTCGTGTTTATTGCTGAACAACGAAACGGATTGCCACGCGGCCTTCGCTTGGAACTCGCTCTGAGGCAGGATGCCCGTCAGCGTCACGTCGCGATCCGCGACTTTCGCGGTGATGCAAAGTTTCGGCGACAGCCGCTCCACGCCCGGCAGGTTCTCCAGAAGGATGCTGGAAACATGCGACTCCGGCAGCGTGCGTTCGGTAAGGTCCGCTGAATAGTAGTCCTGCAAGGTCGAGTCCTTGGGCAGCACAAGCACGTTCGCGCCGAGTGACTGCAACTGTTGCCCGACCTCCCGCTCGGAGAAGACGGTGACGTGACGAATGGCGGTGAGGGCAGTTACGCCCAGAAGTATCGTCAGCGTGCTGGTGAGCATGGCCGAAGGCCGCTCAGCCAGCTCACGCCAGACGAGGGTTTTGAGATTCATGGTTTCTTCCTTGAAAGGCAGGGTTCACAAGTTGTATAAGGGATCAGTAAGCGAGGCATCGCTTTTTATCGCCTCGTGCCGGAAGTTGGTTGACTTGCCGCGCGCTGCGGCTGCTGATGATGCTTGCAGTTCGGGTCGTCGCAGCACTTGCCCGCCTTTGCCAAAGCGGCAGCGATCTCATCTTTTGACGCGGCAGCGTCAAACTTTCCCACCATCATTCCGGGCGGAGCCAGTAGGACTGTGTGAGTGATCTTGGCCTTGGGATCGATCTGCATCTGACCGATGAACTTCGCTTCCTCGGGAGCGGCTGCATTGATGCTGGCCGTGACGATACGGTCCTTAAAATGCGGGTCGCTCTGGAAATCCTTGACGGCGACTGGTGCCGGGGACTTCGCGGAGCCTTGCACCGTGACAAGAACAAGCTTGTTTTTTTGCAGGTTCTTCATTGTGAACATCATCGCCGGCGTGACGAATGCGTCGGCCAAGGTCTCGCCGGTCACCTTCTGGGCGAACATGCCGGTAATCGCACCGTTTGGGGCGATTGCAATCGCCATCGGCATCGGGGCTCGGCTCACGCCATACGCCGCGATCAATGCCTGTTCGGCAGGATTGCTGACCTGGACATAGGCAACGACGGACTGTTCAGCCTTGTCGGCCAAGGCTTCCTTCAGCGTCGTCGCCATTGCATCTGTGGCGGCATCCTTTTGTTTGTAGAACATCAGAAACGTGTACTTGCCGTCCTTGGCCGCTTGGTCAAGGGTTGCCTTGGCTCCCCCTGCTGTCGCTTGTTTCGACTGCTGCGCGTACATGGGTGGGGCCGTGATAGCGCTGCAAATTGCCAACATGGACACCCACAGAATTCCATTTCTCATTTCTCGATCCTCCTGACGATTAAAGGTCTCCAGTCGAGCCCACCAAAACCGGTTCGGCGGGCATTCCTTCGTGATGCTCCTGCCGCTCGTGGCGAGCGACGGGAGCGTTGAACAGCAGATACAGAACGCGAAGTACGAGCAGCGACATGATCATCGCTCCGATGACCCCACCAATCACGACCGTGGCCAAGGGGCGCTGAACTTCCGCTCCCATCCCTTCGCTGAATGCCATTGGCAGAAAGCCCAAACTGGCAACCAGCGTCGTCATCAACACCGGGCGAAGGCGAGTGATTGCCGCCTGCGTTACAGCGTCATCGAGAGACAGCCCCTTTTGCCGAAGCTGACGGATGTACGAGACAAGGATCATGTCATCGAGCACGGCGACGCCGGACATGGCAATGAAGCCAATGCCGGCTGAGATTGAGAACGGCATGTCTCGCAGCCACAGGGCGAAGATGCCGCCAACCCAGGCGAAGGGAATGCCCGTGAACACCCGCAGGGCATCGACGACGTTGTGGTACGTCATGTAGAGCAGCACGAAGATCAACACGAGCGCCAGCGGGACGACAATCATCAACCGGGTTTGGGCACGCTGCATGTTCTCGAACTGGCCACCGTATTCCACTCGGTAGCGGGCTGACGGCAACGAAACCTTCTCCCCGATTTTTGACCGTGCCTCGGCGACGAAACTTCCCAAATCCCGCCCTCTCACATTGGCGGTGATCGTGATTCGCCGCTGGCCCCATTCGCGTGTGATCGTGGACGGGCCTTCGACAATCTCGACTGCCGCTAGCCTCGACAGCGGAATGCGTTCTCCTTTGGGAGTTGAGATTAGCATGTTGCCGATGGATAGCGGGCTTTCCCGGTATTGCTCGGGAAGCCGTACGATCAATGGGAAGCGAAGCTGCCCTTCGACGATCTCTCCCACCGGCTTACTGCCAATGGACTGGACCAGGTCAAGCACTTCCTGTGCTGACACGCCGTAGCGGGCAATCTGATCTTGATTCACCTTGATTTGTAGCATCGGCTGACCGGTGACTTGCTCGACGGCAACATCTGCGGCACCTTCGATGGAATTAAGCGCCCGCTCAATCTCCTGGGCCTTACTGACGAGGATGGTGAAGTCGTCGCCGAAGAGCTTGACGCCAAGGTCTGCGCGCACCCCGGATACCATTTCATTGATCCGCATCTCGATGGGCTGCGAGTAGGCGAGCCGCTGTCCCGGCATGTCCCGCAGCGCTTTGTCGATGAGTTCGGTGAGATCAGCCTGCGTCCTTGCCTTTTTCCACTGTGTACGTGGCTTGAGAGTGATGAACGTGTCGGTGAGTTCGACGCCCATCGGGTCCGTTGCGACTTCGGCCGTACCGATACGACTCCAGACGTTTTCGATTTCGTCAGGAAAGGTGGCGAGCAGCACTTTCTCCATTTCCGTGTTATAGCGCACCGATTCGCTGAGATCAGTTCCCGCCAATCGTACCACGCCAATGGCAATCGCCCCTTCTGAGAGCCGGGGCACGAACTCGGAGCCCAAGTTCGGGGCAATCATCCCGAACGCCAGAATCAGGACACTGGCGGCAAAGCCCATCACCGCCAACTTGTGGTGCATCGCGAACTGGAGGATCGGGTAGTGAATTGCATGGGCAATTCGCATCAGGAATGGTTCATGCTCCTCAACCTTCTTTGGCAGGAGCAAGCTCGCCAGCACCGGCATCAGCGTGAGCGAGAGAACCATCGACCCCATCAGGGCGAAAATGACCGTGAGTGCCATTGGCCGAAACATCTTTCCCTCGATCCCTTCCAGCGTCAGGATCGGCAGGTAGACGATCATGATGATGAGTTCGCCGAACATGGTCGGTTTGCGAACTTCGACGGCAGCATCTCGAATGATGTCCAATCGGCTCTTACCGCTATTAGAGTCGTGTGCCAGATGCCGCACACAGTTTTCGATCATCACCACGGAGCTATCGACTACGAGTCCGAAGTCGATGGCACCGAGACTGAGCAGGCTGGCCGCAATCCCGAAGCGATACATGCCGGTGAAAGCAAACAGCATCGATAGCGGAATGGCCAAGGCCACGATGGCAGCCGCCCGCAAGTTGCCCAGAAAAGCGAACAACACGGCGACGACGAACAGGCCACCCTCGAAGAGGTTCTTTCGCACCGTGTCGATCACGAAGTCAACAAGCTGGGTGCGGTCGTAAACCGGCTTAACCTGCACGTTGGGGGGCAGATTGGACTCCAGCGTCTTCAGCTTCTCCTTCATCGCCCACGTGACTTCGTGACTATTCTCGCCCATCAGCATGAAGCCCAGGCCGAGTACAACTTCCCCCTGGCCGTTGGCGGTTACGGCACCACGGCGGATTTCGTGCCCAATGACGACATCGCCCACATCGGACACACGGATCGGTACGCCGTCCTTGGCATGAATGACAATCTGCCGAATCTGCTCGATGTTTGTGGTCCGTCCAAGCCCTTGAACGAGCAGCATGCCGCTCGGTTGGCTGATGTTGCCGCCGCCGACGTTGAAATTATTCTTCTGGACTGCTGCAATGACTTGGTCGAACGTCAGGCCGTGCTTAATCAGGCGGTCGGGGTTGAGACGAATCTGGTACTGCTTGACGTACCCGCCCCAACTGTTGATTTCCGCCGTGCCGGGAACCGTTTTCATCGGCGGCTTGACTACCCAGTCGTGGATCGTTCGCAGTTCCGTTACATCCGTTCCCTGGCCGGTCACGACGTAGTGGAAAACCTCTCCCAGGCCCGTGGCCACCGGGCCCATCTTGGGTCGCTCAATGCCTTGCGGCATCTCGACCGACGCCAGGCGTTCATTGATGAGTTGCCGGGCGAAGTAAATATCCACTCCGTCCTTGAACACGACGACGACCTGCGACAGCCCGAACTTGGAGATGGAGCGCAGTTGTTCCAATGCCGGCAGGCCGCCGATGGCTTGCTCGATGGGAAACGTGATTTGCCGTTCGACTTCTTCCGGCCCCAGCGACGGCGCAATCGTATTAATCTGCACTTGCACCGGCGTCGTGTCCGGGAAAGCATCAATGTCAAGATGCTGCAAGGCGAACACGCCGGCGACAGCGGCAGCCAACACGCCCAGGATGACCACCATCCGGTTGTGCAGGGAAAAGTCGATAATCCGATTGAGGAAGTCCATGACAAGCCTCCGTTCCTTCGCTTAATGTTCGTGGCAGCCGCAACCCGCACCGAGATTGCTGCGAAGTAGCTGAGCAAGCAGGACGTTACTTCCCTTGGATGCAATGACTTCCCCCGGCAAGACGCCAGCGAGGAGTTCGACATACTGATCATCGCGTGCACCGATGCGAACCTGCCGCACATGAAAGAACTTCGGCGACTTTTCGTCGAAGTAGTTCTTGTCGCGCACGAAGACGAATGATGCGTCGGGCGTCGATTGCACGGCATCACGAGGCACGACGATGGCGTTAGGTTCTTCGCGGAGGATGATCCGGCCGGTGCCAAACGTCTTGTCCTGGAGTGCGCCATCTTCGTTTGCGACGGCGACTCTGACCTGCATGGTGCGGGTTTGTTCGTCAACGGCTGGGCTGATCCACGACACTGTGCCCACTACCAACTGGTCGCCGTTGTCGGCGCGAAACCGGACTGATTGGCCGCGCCGAACGTACTTGGCGTCCTCCTGGCGAACATTCAGGATGAGCCACATCCGGTGAGGATCGCTGACGGTGAACAGGGACTTCGAGGTATCGACGACTTCTCCTGCGACGACCTGCGATGCGATCAGCACTCCTTTGTAGCGGGCGCGAACGGGGATCAGGTTGGCGGTTTTTGTTCCCTCTGGAATCGACGTGAGTGCATTCTTGGGTACGCCGAGAAATCGCAAATCATCGGCGAGTAAACGCGCGTCGCGATCTTCTATATCTTCGGGCAGGTCGAAGCCAAGGTTCGCAAGAGCCTGGCGAGCGGCGATAAGAGCGACTTCGGATTCCTGGAGGGCGGCTTCAGCTTCGATCAACGACTTTTGAGGGAGCGCACCATTCGTCGCAATCGGTTTGAGGCGTTCTACGGTGGTCTTTCGCAGCTTATGCTGCACCACGGCTTGCAGAAACTGTGACTTCGCTTGTCCGACCTGGTTGGCGTCAATCAGCGCCAGCACGTCGTCCGCAGCCACTTCGTCGCCGATCATTTTGAAGACTGCCGCGACACTGCCGGGAACTCTCGCTGAAAGATGTCCTACGCGGGTTGGATCAAACATCAGTTCGCCGTTGGCGGTGATTGCATCGAGAATCGGACGTTCTTGCACCACGTCCACGTCGATCCCCGCCTTGGTGACGCTCTCGGCGGACGAAAACTGTACTCGGCGGGAGTGCATCGTGTTGCGGCTGTTATTTTCAGGTCGGGCAACGAGTGAGATCGCTCTCACTGTGTCGTACTTGGGAAGCTGCGGATCACCCTTCACCTGCGCGAGATCCGGGTGATGGATTACGCACTCAGCGACACCGTGCTCCCGGCAAAAGCCTTGCGGCTTGTCTTTCGGAAGCAGATCGGTACGGCACTCGATGCACGCAGTTTCCGGGACGAGATGTTCGGCACACCAGTCGTCGGCTGCGACCGGCGCGGTTCCCATGAGGGAAGACATTTTCGGCAGCTTCCAGCCGGTGTGATGCCCGAGGTACATCACACCGCCCAGGATAGAAAACACCACGAGGTTAGGCACGGTATTCAAAGCCGCCATCCACCAGCGACGGCGTGGCCTTGGCACGGTTTGGGCTTCGGCCTGTGGCAGACCGCCCACAGGGCGCGGCGGGGCCATAACGGTTGCAGACATACTCTCTCCGAAAGTGAAGGGTGATTTCCCGACCGACAGCAGCACGAAAACGGTCGTGCAGCGTGATCGAAGACACGGCTGAGAACGTCGAGCGAGGATGATGATCGCGCGGATCATCGACTCAGCGCGACAACGCCGAGGAGAGAGGCTGGTTTAGCAGCGAATGACAACCGTGGAGACAATGGTCAGCGCGAAATTGCCGTCTGGCGGTGGATCGGACCAATGGATCGCGGGCTGAGATGCCAGCCAGCCATCGAAGCTACTCAACAGCGGCAGGGTAATGAGCGCGGTGAGCCGCTCAACGTCCACCTTGACGGCAGCACGGGAGGCATTTGTTGGCTGGTCGGACGGCAACATAACGGGGATGTGCGTGCATCCACACGGATCGAGCGCCGTGAGCCTATCCGTTCCAGGTTGAACTGGCTGCGACTCGTCATGGTGATTGCAAGCGGCATCGTCGTGTTCGTGCTTGCAACCATCGCCCGTAGTTTCGTGCTCCTCATGGCAGCAGCTGCAGGAGTCAGGGCCAGAGTCAAAGCAGTACGAGCCGTTGCTGCCGACGCATAGATAGACGGAAGCGCCACTCCCCGTGAGGAGTTGCGTCGTCATCAGCATCAGAATGAGCAACAGCCGGGCCATAAAAACACCGCAGACAGATTTTGCCAAGTATTTGATTTTATCGGCAAATGCGGTTCTCGTCCATAACAAAAACCGCATCGTCCCCAGGGGCTAAACAGGGCTATTCGCCGATTCAGGTTGGCAGATCGAGAGAGACTGAGTAAGAAGGGCGCAAGTGCCCTCCGGAGCGGAGCCCCGTTATGCCTGGCCTTTCCCTGCTCGAAGTCCTGGCCGAAGTACCCGCCCCCCCCCCCGCAACCGTCGCGGTCGCGTCCACCCCTTGTCCGCCATCCTCGCTTTGACTGTCCTCGCTATGTTGCGGGGACGCAAGTAGCCGGTGGCCGTTGCCCAGTTCGGCCCGGCTCTCACCCATGCTCTCGGCTTTACCCGTGGCAAGACGCTGGCCGCCTCGTGCTTTTCCGACCTGTTCAGCCGTCTGGACGCGATTGCCTTGAAAGCCGCTCTACCGCTATGGATACAGTCCCGCCTGCGGCCAACTCCCGAAGGAGAAGCGGCAAGAGAGCAGAAAGAGCTGCTCTCCATTGACGGCAAAACTTTGCGAGCAGTCGGGACGTCGTGTCCGGGCGGCATTTGGTCGCGGCTTACTCGCCGCTCGTCGAGGCGGTCCTGGTTCAAGCTCGTGTCGATGCAAAGACCAACGAGCATAAGGCCGCCCTGAAAATGCTGGGCATTCTGCCAGTCTGGAATCGTATCGTCATCGAGTGCGGCCGCCATCCGCCGCCTTAACAGCCACCCGAATGAAGCCCTGGAACTTCTCAATCTCCCTCAACTTGAATAAGCGAATAGCCCTGCAAAGAGTTGCGGTGGTATGGGTGCGGCCGGATTCGCACATCGATCTCTTCGTCCCAGGGCTTCGCAAAGCGAATTGAAACGATCCTCGAATGATTTGTTGAGGCAGGGCTATCCATCAGTCATTCTATTTGTGAAGTTGGACGGGTGGATTCGCATCGACCGTTTCTCCGGTCATCTCCTCGCAGATGTGCTTCATACGCTCGTAATGACTTGCATTTCCACGGGCTTTCGGCGTCGAACCATTGTTGATCTGTGCGGCGCATTCATCTGCAAGAATGAGGCGTTTTTCCGCAACGGTTTTCCCTCGCAACATCTCATTGAGTTTTTCCTGATAACTCGAATCGCAAGCAACCAAAAGCAATCCCCCGCACAATACAAGAAAACGCACCAAGTTTTTCATTCTATTCATACACTGTCTCTCTCCTTTAATTAAGCCGCATCATCTCACGGCATAATTGTTTCAACCGGTTGGTTTCGCTTGTGTTGTGCACCGAAGATAGTCGCCTACCACCGTATTGGCGCTCAAATTTGGCCCTCTTGATCCTGGTGGTATATTCCGCCTCGTTGAGACAGGCCAGGCGCAGTATTTCCTGTTTTTCCTCGGGCGTCTTGTCTGCCAGCTTCTCATCTAAAGATTGTTGCGCTGGTTGGCTGCATCCAAAGAGCAGTATCACAAAGGTCAATGCAACTGTCGTTCGCCGGTTCATAGTTCCTCCTTCTCGGTCAATTCTTGGGCTAGATTAAAGCGGTTGTAGAGAGCGGGAAGCACCAGGAGCGTCAAGATGGTTGCTGCGATGAGCCCGCCGATCACCACGACGGCCAGCGGCTTCTGCACTTCTGCGCCCGCGCCGTTGGAAAGTGCCATCGGCACATAACCGAGCGACGGCACCACCGTTGCCATAATCATGGCGCGCAAGCGGTTTAATGTGCCTTGGCGCACGGCTTCCTCTTTCGGCAGGCCTTCCTGCACGAGCTGGTTGATGCTGTTGATCATCACCAAGCCGTTAAGCACCGAGATACCGGACAGCGCGATAAAGCCCACGCCCGCCGAAATCGAAAACGGCATGTTGATCAACAGCAGCGTGAACACGCCGCCCACCACCGCCAGCGGAATGCCGGAGAACACCAGCAGCGCCTGCTTCACGGAATTGAGCGCGGCAAAGAGCAGCAGGAAAATGAAGAAGAAGCAGGTAGGCACCACGATCATCAGGCGGTCGCTGGCTTCCTTCAAATTCTTAAACTGCCCGCCCCATTCCAGCCAGTATCCGGCTGGGAGCTTCACCTTGGCATCCACCGCCGCCTGAGCATCAGCGACGAATGAGCCGATGTCGCGCCCGCGCACGTTGGCCTGCACTACCATACGGCGCTTGCCGTTCTCGCGGCTGATCTGGTTCGGACCTTCCACCATTTCCAGCTTCGCCACTTCGCGTAAGGGGAGATAGCGCGGGCGGCTGTGCGGCAGATTGGCGTTTTCGTCGGAGTTTTCAGTTTCCTCCGGCAGCAGAATCGGCAGGTTTTCAATCACCGCTATATCACCGCGGAGGTTATCTGGCAGCCGCACCAGAATATCGAAGCGCCTGTCACCCTGGAACACGAGTCCGGATTCTCGCCCGCCCACGGCGATCGCCACCACATCGAGCACATCGCTGACATTGAGGCCGTAGCGCGCAATCGCTGGCCTATCCAGATTGATTTCCAAGAACGGCAGGCCGCTGGCTTGCTCCTCCTTGACGTCCGCCGCGCCGGGAATGGCCTGGAGCTGCTGCATGATCTGCCCGCCGGTTTTCCCCATCGCGCCGAAATCGTCGCCATAGATCTTCACCGCCACGTCGCCGCGCACGCCGGCGATCAGCTCGTTGAAGCGCATCTGAATCGGCTGGGTAAATTCATAATTGTTGCCCGGCACCTTGCGCACGGCTTCCTCCACCCGCTTAATCAGTTCGGATTTCGGCAGTTTCGGGTCAGGCCATTCTTTCTGGTCTTTCAGGATAATGAAGGTATCCGTGGCGTTTGGCGGCATCGGGTCGGATGCCATTTCCGCCGAGCCGGTTTTGCTGAAAACGAACGCCACTTCCTTGAAACCGCTGACCGCTTTTTCCACTTCAAACTGCATTGTCTGCGATTGCGTGAGTGAGGTGGAAGGGATACGCAGCGCCTGCATCGCCATATCCTTCTCGTCGAGCGTCGGAATGAACTCGCGGCCGAGGAAGTTGAAAGTGACGATCGCCAGCAGCACCAGCGCGGTAGCGATGCCAGCGGTTTTGCCGGGGCGCGCGATTGTACGTTCCAGCCAAGGCAGATAATACTCCTTGGCTTTTTCCACCATACGGCCTTCGCCTTCCTTCACCTTGCCAGTGACGAAGATGGCAATCATTGCCGGTACGAACGTGATAGAAAGCACGAAGGAGGCAACCAGCGCCAGAATGACGGTGATCGCCATCGGCTCGAACATCTTGCCTTCGATGCCAGTGAAGGTGAGCATCGGCACATACACCATGATGATGATGGCTTGGCCGAACACGATGGGCTTAATGATTTCCTTGCCCGCCAGCATTACCTCGTGCAGGCGTTCTTTCAGATTCAGTACGCGGCTGCAATGTTTCTGCGCATGTGCCAGTCGGTGCAGGCAGTTTTCTGTGATGATGATCGCGCCGTCCACGATCAGGCCGAAGTCGAGCGCGCCCAAGCTCATCAGATTGCCGGAAATACCTAGCTTAATCATTCCGATAAAAGTCATCAGCATTGAAATCGGGATGACCAGCGCCGTAATCATGGCGGCGCGGATGTTGCCAAGCACAAGGAACAGCACAGCGATGACCAGTAGCGCGCCTTCGGTCAGATTTTTCTCCACCGTGCCGATGGTCCGGTTCACCAGGTTGGTGCGGTTCAATACTGTCTTGGCTTCGATATCCGGCGGCAGGGATTTGACGATTTCTTTCAGCTTCGTGTCCACCGCTTCCGATACGGTGCGACTGTTCGCGCCGATCAGCATCAGCGATGTGCCAACCACGACCTCCTGACCGTTCTCCGATGCGGAGCCCGTGCGGAGTTCCTTGCCAATTCCGACCTGGGCAATGTCGCGCAAATAGACCGGCACGCCTCGGCGCGTGGTGACGACGATATCGCCAATTTCCTCCGCCGTGCTGATACGTCCATCGGCGCGCACCACATAAGAGTCACCGGCTTTTTCGATATAGCCAGCGCCGACGCTTTGATTGTTCTTTTCAAGGGCCTCTACGATGTCCTTAAAACTAAGTCCTAGCGCCACCAGCTTTTCCGGGTATGGCTGCACATGGTACTCGCGCTTATAGCCGCCGATGGCATCGACGCCGGCCACGCCCGCTACGCTTTTAAGCTGCGGGCGGATAATCCAGTCCTGCACCGTGCGCAGGTAGGATGCTAATTCCATATCCCCTTTGAGCTTCTGTCCTTCTGGTGTTAAATAACTGCCGTCGCTTTGCCAACCCGCTTCGCCGTCCTTTACCGCCGCGCCTTCGCCTTTTGGATGCGCATAGCGCACCGTCCACATATAAATTTCACCCAAGCCTGTCGAGATTGCTCCCATGCGCGGGTCGGTGCCGGTCGGTAGCGATTCCTTCGCTTCGGCCAAGCGTTCATTTACCTGCGCGCGAGCAAAATAAATATCGACGTCATCATGAAAAACCGCCGTCACCTGGCTGAACCCGTTGCGCGAGATCGAGCGGGTGCTCTCCAAGCCTGGAATGCCAGCCAGCGCCGTTTCCACTGCGAAAGTAACCTGCTTTTCGATTTCCATCGGAGAAAGCGCGGGTGCGACCGTATTGATCTGCACCTGTACGTTGGTGATATCCGGCACGGCGTCGATCGGCAGAGCTTTGAGCGAATACAGACCAAACACGGCAACCGCTGCGCTGAGCAATGCGACCAGGTAACGGTGATGGAGGGAAAAGCCTAAAATGCGCTCGATCATGATTTAGTCCTCATGCTCGGCACCGGCTTTGCCGATGTCGGCCTTAATTAAAAAGCTGTTGCCGCTGACATATGATTCGCCGGGTTTCAGCCCATCGCGCACTTCCGTCCATTCGTTGTCGGCAATCCCCGCCTTGATAGGGCGCATGAGGTACTTATCGCCGTCTCGCACGAACACCACCGTTTTGCCTTCCATTCGCTGAATCGCGGATGTTTTGACGGCAAGCGGCACTTGCTTCTCACGCACCGCCACGTCGCCGCGCACCGTCATGCCCGAATGCCATAGGCCTTCGTCATTCGGCAGCGTCACGCGCGCAACTATGGTTTGGCTGGAAGATTCAGCGATCGGCGATACCACCGAGATCGGCGCTTCACCTTCATGCTGTCCTTCAAAGCTAATGACGCGGACAGTTTGCCCGTTCTTAATCTTGTCGATATCGCGCGGGAAAACGTGAAATTCCGCCCATACGTTCGACACGTTGACGATGGTAAAGAGCGGCGAATCGCCTGCGACATCGCCAATATTGGTATTGCGCGCGAGGATGACGCCATGAATCGGCGCTTTCACCGGATAGACCTGAAGGCTATCATTGCTTTCCACCGTCGCCAGCACATCGCCCACATCGACGGTTTCGCCTTGGCCTTTTTTCACATCGCGCACGATGCCCGGAAAGCGCGCTTTTACCTGTGCAATGGTGTTTTGGTTCAGCGTGATGCGCCCGGTCAGCGTTACGGTTTCCGCAACAGTGGCACCGCCAGCGGTTTCCGTCTTAATGCCCGCAGCATCGGCGGCGTCCTTGGCGATCTCCGTGCTGTCGCCGGCGGGCTCACCTTCCTTATGGCCTTCCTCGGCATTGCCTTCTTCTTTCCTTTCCGGTTCGGCCTGCGCGAGCGCATTTTCAGCCTTGCCGCCCATAAGCCAGTAGCCACCGCCAATCAACGCCGCCAACAACAAAATAATAACTAGCGATTTATTACTCATGAGGCTCCTCGTTATAACTGGCTGGCGTGGTATGGGTGGCGGTCAGGCGCTCCACTTCGGCGCGGTTGCGGTGGTAATCGCGCAAGGCATCCTGGTAGCTGGAGCGGGTTTCATAAAGCGTTCGCTGGGCGTCAAGCACTTCCAGATAGGAAAACTTGCCTTCGCCATAGCCCCGGCGCGACAAGGTAAAAGCCTTCTGCGCAGCGGGCAGAATGGTATCTTTAAGAGTGACGGCCTGGTTGTATGCTATTTCCAGTTCAGCCTGCGCGCGCGTCAGTTCGGTATTGAGCGTCAGCGCCGCATTTTCCCTGATGCTTTCGGTGCGGGTGACTTCCTGGCGGGCTGTCTCAATATTGCCGCGATTCAGATTGAATACCGGAATCGGCAGCGACAGGCCGACTACGAAGGCGCGGTCATTGCTCTCGCGGAAATCCCGCACACCGGCGCTGATGCGCGGGTCCGGCACCGCATTGGCTTTTTCCAAATCCAGCGCTGCTTTGCTGCGCGCAACTTCCGCATCGAAGCGGGCGAAATCCGGGTTTTTCTTCCACTCATCCATTGCTACGGCCAGCGGCGCCGGTTGTGTAATCGTAAAGAAAGCGGCGTTGTCGAGCTCATACGCCTCATTTGTGCCGCCCCATAGCGAGGCCAGCGCGCGCTTGGCGGTCACAAGAGCGAGTTCCGCTTTGTCATGTGCGATGGTGCTGGTGGAAAGCGCTACTTCCGCCTTGCTTTTCTGAATCAACGGCTCACGCGCCGCGCCGACGCGCTGGCTCACCACGCTCAATACGTCTTTTGCCAATTCCTGTTGCTCGGAGGTGATTTGTGCCTGTTCCTGCGCGGCGATGGCGTCGATATAAGCGAGCTGCACTTCGCGCACCAGATCCAGCCGCGCCGTTTCGTAATCGAATCCCGCAAGTGTTGCGCCTTGCTCAGCAACGTCGATGCGGGCAGAACGTTTGCCGCCAATCTCTATCAGCTGTGACACCCCATACGTTACCTCTGCCGATCGCAATCCGCGATACTGGCCTTCGCCGCCGATATTCTCCGCTTCCACGGAGGCCTCAGGATTTGCCCATGCACTGGCTTGGTCGCGTTCACCTTTACTCGCTGCAAGTGACGCTTTTACTGACCTAAGTCGCGGTGAAGCAGCAAGAGCATTCGTGATCGCAGTTTCCAGTGTGACCACCATCGGCGTCGTGGGGCGTGCAATCGTATCACTCGCGGTGCCAGGGTCATGGGCTTCGGTCTGCGTCACATTACTTGTTTCCGCAAGCAGCTGAACGCGCGTAGCTGAAGCCGTTGTTGGCACAGAAATGCCAATTAAAGAAGTGATCAAAACACATCGTCTCATAACGCAAACACATAATTCCGTAACAGGATTTGTCATTGAGCGCGCGAATGAGGCGCGTCAGCTGATGGATAATTAAGCGTTAAGCGTGCGATGGAGGCTCTAAGAGTGGACGGGGCGAGAATGATCTGAGGTTGCTGTCTGTGAAAAACAAGAAAGGCTGGCTTATCGCACTGCGATGATAAGAGAACAATTCGAGTGTTTGCCGGAGTGACTGATGATGTTGGCAGCAGAAATGGTCGGATTCTCCAGGCTTCTCAGATTTCTGGGTAATATGATTGTCAGAGACACTGGCGAGTTGCATAGACGAATGGTGCAGGACGCACTGATATCCGTGATAGGTGGGTACAACCACAAGGCTCATGATGATGGTAAAAAGAAGTACGATTCGGCTCATGGGACATGGCTATCACAACGATCGCATAGATGCAATCGTTTTGTTAGAGTGCCACCGTGAGTGCGTGGCAGCCTTGGCCGACAATCAGCCTCTCGCAGGCGTGTATTCAGCTGTGCCTTAGGGTGAAAGAGCGGCCACCAGCCTGTCGCAACCTGATTCGGACGTTTTATTCACCGTCGCCGTCGGAGTGTTTCGTCGCGGGGGTTCACAAGCCCCGCGACGAAATGCGACAGAGGCAGAGGTGAAGCTGCTGGTCCTTCTGAACCATTCACCAGAGCCTGAGGTGGATTCTGAGCGGGGGTTCTTCCTTTGCACGAGTGGATTATCAGGATGGGCTTTGCGATTCACCATCGGTGCGCTGCTGGCGTTCCCTCAGGATGCGTTCCTGGAATGTCATTGTCTTCGGCTCCGGCGATCCGTCTTCATTTGGGCTGGATTCGTCCGCCGACGCGACCTCTTCCTGCCGACGGCGGATGCGGGCGGTGATTGGCTCCTCAGCAGATACGTGCTTGCGTTGCACGCGCTGCGGAGTTGCCTCAATGGTGTTCGCAGATTTCAGCGATTTGATCTGGTCGGCCAGTTCAGAAACGCTCGGACCGGACTGATCACGGGAATTGTGTGCGGTAGCCGATAGCCCGGCCTTGAGCTGGTCCCGTAAGTCAGTCAGTTGCAACAGGTACGCATCGTGCGGAAATGCTTTTCCCAGCCGGGCTTGATAGTCGCGTAACTGCGATTCGGCAATCGACAGATCCTGCCGGACGCGGACGGTCTCAGCCGCGTAGCCGGTGGCAATCCGTTCCAGGGCATTGAGCACGGCGCGTGGTCCCTGATGCTCCCGCGAAAGCGAGTCATGCCGAATGATCGCACCTTCGAGATATACGTCGGGTGGAAACTGCGGATGCAGGACCAAACCGAATTGCAGGCCCCGGAAGGTGCCAAGCGGAACGCGGGTATTCTCGCGGACGTTGGTCGGCAGCAGTTCCAGCTTGCCCGCAAGAGCAGCAGGTGCGTCTTCGCGGTTCCAGGGTTGCTTGCCAATGACGATGCGGTCCTGGGCATGGCCCGTGACGGTCGCCTCGTCGGTGGTCAGATTTGACAGCCGTTCGGTGAGGCTCGTGATGGTAGCCGGCAAACTCTTCACGTTTCGACGGGCGACGTATTGCTCGTCGAGATGGTTCTTTTTCAGGAGGTTGAGCCGCTGCAACTCGGCATCAGCTTCGGCCAGTGTGAGCACTGCCGGGTTTCCGGATGCGATTGCTTTGACCTCGGCATAGGAGAGTTCCTGTCCGCCGATGTCCTCGGCGCGTCGGGCGGCATTGTCACCGGTGATGACCTGGCCAATGAACCGGGCCTTGGTTTCGAGGGCCTGCCACATATAGGCATCGAACGAACCCTCGGTAACGTAACGGTAAATCGCCACTTCCTTGTTTTCATTGCCCTGGCGGAGAATGCGGCCGTCACGCTGTTCGACTTCCGCCGGTTTCCACGGTGCATCGAGGTGATGCAGGGCGACCAACCGTTTCTGGACGTTGGTGCCCGTGCCCATCTTTTGCGTACTGCCGATCAGCACCCGCACTGAACCTTGGCGAACCTTCTCGAACAATGCCTGCTTCTTGGCGTCGGATTCGGCTTCGCCGATGGTGGCAATCTGCTCGCGGGGAATGCCCTGGGCGATCAGCTTCTCGATGATCTCGTCATACGGCGAGTAACCCCACGCTGTCGGATTCACGCCCATGTCGGCAAAAATCATTTGCGTTCCGCGTGTTGGCGTGCTCTTCCTCCAGATTTCCACAACGTTTTCCACAAGACGGTTGACCTTCGATCCCGGAAAATCAGGGGCCGTGGCCGAAAGCATCCGGGCATCGGTGGCGAGCTTGCGGCCGTCGGTTGTAATTGCCAGTGCGTTATCAATACGCGGGTCGATCTTCTCCGACCGCAGCCGTTCGTAGCGTTCCACCAACTCCCTTTGCAGTTCGCACTGTTCATCGGACATGGGGCAGGCAACCACGATGGGCTTGTCGCCTCGCAGTCGCGGACGCGGCAGGTTGAGCATCTCGGCGGTCTGCACATCGGAGAATGCCCGGAACATCTGCTGAAGCTCCGGCAGGTTTGTGAACCGGGCAAACCGGCTGCGGGGGCGAAGCCCGGCACCATCCGGGGAAATCTCCATCGTGTCCACGACTTCGCCGAAGGTGGCTGCCCAGGCGTCGAAATGCTCGATTCCCCGGCTTCTGAGGCCCTCTGGGTCGAGGAATCGCTGCATGGTGTACATCTCCACCATCGTGTTGCTGATCGGCGTTCCTGTGGCAAATGTGACGCCGTGGCCAGCGTGCTGCTCGTCGAGGAAGCGGGCCTTCATGTACACGTCGAAGGCGCGTTCGCTGCCTCCAGTCTGGATACCGGCGACACGTTCCATCTTGGTCGGGGTTTCCAGGTTCTTGAAATAATGGGCCTCGTCGATGAAGACGTGATCGACCCCCAGTTCATCGAATACCAGCCCGTCATCCTTCTTGTCCTCGGCCAAAAGGTTCTTGAGCCGCTCAGCGCGGGCCGCCTTCTGCTTTTCGATCTGCTTGATGAGGTTGCGGTTGGCGCCCTTGTCGGCAGCGTGTTCGCGGAGCAATGCGTCGTATTCCGCGATCTGCTCCAGCAGGAACTTCTCCTGATAATCCCGTGACATGCCGATGCGCTCGAAGGATGAATGCGTGACGACGATGCCATCCCATTCGCCGCTGGCAATCTTGGCGGTGAGGAACTTGCGGCGGTCGCGGGTCAGGTCTTCCTTGGCGGCAACCAGCAGCTTCGCATTCGGATACAACTGCATGAATTCGCGGGCGAATTGCTCCAGCAGGTGATTGGGGACGACGTACATCGGCTTTTTGACAAGCCCGGCCTGTTTCATCTTCATGCCGGTTGCGGCCATCGTGAATGTCTTGCCGGCACCGACGACGTGGGCCAGCAAGGTGTTGCCGCTGCTCATGCCCCGCCAGACGGCATCCTTCTGATGCGGGCGGAGCGTCAATGCCTGATTCATCCCCTGGAAATCGAGATGCGAGCCGTCGAACAGCCGGGGACGCAGATTGTTATAGGTGTCGTTGTAAATCCGCACGAGGCGTTCGGTGCGTTCCGGGTCGGTGAACACCCACGAACGGAAACGCTCCTTAATGAGCTTCTGCTTCTCGCGGGCTGCCATCGTCTCTTCCTGGTTGACCACCCTCTCCTCACAGTCGCCATTCTGGATGGTGTCGTAAATGGTCGGCGACTTCATGTTGAGGGCCAGTTCGAGCAGCCAGGTGCCGTTGGCTCGCGACGTTCCGAATTCCGATGTTGCGGCGACGGATGCCTTGGCGGCGTATCCGGCGTCCAGGCTCCAGACGGCATCTTTCTTCAGGTGGGCCACCGGCACGGAAGACGGCTCAACATGGAACAGGTCGGCGGCAAATGCCTGAATATCGCTTGCCGGAATCCACGGTGCCCCAAGCCCGGCGTCGATGTCGCCCGGTAGCACGTCCTCGGGCTGCACCTGCCGCAAGGCGTTGACGTTGCGTTGGTATTGCGAGCCTGCCGCTTCGGCGGCGGCGAGTTTTGCCCGCACGTTACCGGACAGGTAGGCGTCGGCGGTCTGCCATTCCTGCGATTGCGGTTCCTGAAAGATCAGGTCGCCCAGTTCGGTGATAATCTGCTGCTCCGGCTTACCGTACAGGGATGCGATATAGGCGAGATCCACCGTGCCGCGCTGATTGAGCGATACCAGCAAGCCTTCCTCGGCGGAGCGTACTTGCGTAACGGGCGGGTTCTTGCCTACCACGTCCTTCGACATGATGGCGGCTTTGGTCGCCTTGCCGGTCACTTCGTCGTAATCTTCGAGCGACATGACCAGCATCGCGTCCGGGTCTTCCTTGAATTTTACAAGGTTGGGCATCCGGCGGATGACGCTGCCATCGGCTGTTTCGCCGAAGGTGGTCTTGTTGATCGGGCCGTAGGCAGCAACGAAACGGTCATAAGTGCGATTGAGTTCGCGGCGGGCATCGTCACGGTGCGATTGCGGCCATCCTTCGTTCTGCGATTGCAGCACGCGGCGAGCGCGGTCACGCAGTTCGACCAGAGCGGCCATGCGTTTGCCGGTCATCGTGCCATCAGCTTTGAGCGTCGTGCCGCCATAGACAACGGGAACGCCTTGTCCGCCTTGCGATTGATAAATGACCTTGTCGTCACCCAGGAAGAAGCTGCCTTCGCTGATGTGGCGTTCCGGTGGCGGCGGTACGAATGCCGGAGCGGCTTCAGTTTCGGCTTGCGTTGATTGCAGCGGCTCGAATTTTGGAAGCCGGTCAATCGCTTGCCTGAGTTTTCCTTGCAGGTCGCCATTACCAATGACGCTGAACCCTTCGCCTCCATAGAGCGTGTCCTTGCGGGACCAGTTGCCCAGCACCATTTCGGGATGGTTCAGGAAGTAGCGGTTTACCGGAACCTCTGCGCCATCGATCGTCAGCGGTGCGATGCCCAGCCAGTCGGGATCGACGTGGTGGGCAGGTTCGCCCCGGTCACGCTTCCGAAGAAATACGATGTCGGTCACCACGGCGGTTCCTTCCCGCTTGAACGCATCCGACGGCAACCGGATCGCTCCCACGAAGTCGGCTTTCGACGCCAGGTACTCGCGGATCGCGGCGTTCTGCTTGTCGAGCGTGAAGTGGGAAGTGACCAGCGCCAGCACGCCACCGGGTTTCAGTGTGTCGATGGATTTGGCGAAGAAATAATCATGCAGCGAATACTTCTGCCCGTGGTAATCGAGCTTCAGATCGGCAAACGGCACGTTGCCGATTACGGCGTCGATGCGGTTTTCCGGCAGCGTTGTGTCGCGGAAACTTTCGATGCGGATGTCGTGTTCGGGATGGAGGGCGCGGGCGATGCGACCGGAGATAGAATCGAGTTCGACACCGATAAAGCGATTGCCCGGTTTCCCCTGGCTCATGAAATTGCCGGTGCCGCAGCCTGGCTCAAGAATCGTCGCGCCCTCCGGCACGCCCAGGCGACCGATAGCATCATGGATGCCGTCGATGACGGTGGGTGATGTGTAGAAGGCGTTGAACGTGGTGCGTTTGGCACTGTCATATTCCTGGGGCGTGAGCAGTGATTGCAGTTCCTCGCCGAGAGCTTGCCAGCCAGTGTCCTTGTGTTTGCCAGTCACGGGATCGGGAAAGATTGAGAGAGCCACGGCACCGAAGCCGCCGAAACGGGCGAGTACCTGCCGTTCGGCATCGGTAGCGCGTCGCTGTTCCTGCTCGATGGCCTCTAGCGTGCGGATGGCGGCGATGATGTCGCGCGCCTTCGATTTCTCTCCGCTTGAAATGTTCGCTGGTGTCGGCGACGACGGAATTGAGAACAGATCCCTTGCTGCCGGTCGTGGCGGCGGGTCGGTGAATCGAATCGGTGGCGGTAGGTCTAACTGAAAGCTGAGTTGTGTTCCTTGCACGTCGCGGTCTCCTCCTTGTGTTACCGGCC
This sequence comes from Planctomycetota bacterium, assembly GCA_018242585.1. NCBI lineage: Bacteria > Pseudomonadati > Planctomycetota > Planctomycetota bacterium. Next base: position 145,814 of record JAFEBQ010000004.1, on the reverse strand, counting down.
CCGCAACTGGGGCCTGACGGCTCGCGGAGGAATCAGCCGCAGTCCGGGGCTCCGCTCGCGTCGCGACCGTGCCAGCGGAATTTTGGGGGAGACCTTCAGGGGGAACCGGAATTCCGCTTGCACGGCCCGGCGGGCTGATTAGCGTGCCGTCATCTGATGCCCCAGGCGGGGTCGGCACGTCGGGAGATTGGTCGTCCGATAGCGAATCAAAAAGGCTTCGCTGTCCTCGGGAGTGCTTCAGTCTCTCGACATGGGACCAACGAGAAACGCCATTGCCTGATCGAGCGTAGGCAGTTCCCTGTCGTCCTGCGGTGACTCGCTCTGCAAACGTTCCTGCAATTGCTCGACCGCCATCTCCATTGCCGTGCTTCGGATCTGGCTCGGGTCGTGGCCCGGTATCGCCGACAGCAGGTCGATGAAGGCTTCGTGACTCTGCTTCAACTCGTGGGCGTACCGCTCCAGTGTTGTCAGCAACCTGCGTTCCTTCCGCAGGCGTTCGTGCATCTCCGTCCGTTGCTGGAGGAGTGTTAGGACGATGGTCTTGTAGTGCATGGTCATCTCCTTTGACTGGTGAGGTTGATTTTACTTCGTTTGCCGGTTCGGGTGAACCGTTTCCATCGAGAGGAAATAAAGTGGGCTGATCCCACGAAGGCGGCTTCTTCGGCATACGTCAAGGGTATGCCTCCGCCCGTTTTGGATGCCCGTTCTGGCCAAAGTATCGGCGCGGTGGAAAGATTCGATCCGGACGAGACTGGTGCGGCATGGCTACCTCGACCAGCCACGGCCCCGATGATGGTCGGTCGGACCGAAGGCATCTCTCAAGACCTGGCTGGCGGCAACGCCGGCCATAATGATCATGGAACCGACTGCCACATACTGGAGGATCATCGCCATGCGCTCGTTGCCGCAATTCTTCGACATCATCTGGGCCTGATTGCCCAGATCGTTGAAGTGATATGTTGGAGGCATGGACATAAGCAAAGTGTATCACTGCTGAAATGCTCGCGCAACTTGCGAAGACGCTGAAACCCGCAGAAAACCTAGTGTCTCCGAGAATCGCTGTTGCAAGTTTTGCGCAGTCTTCATTCTCTCTGTGGACGTTGGCGGACGAGTTCGTCGCCATCATTGAGTGCGCTTACATGGGCACTCATTTGTCCGCTGGCGTTCGCACGAAGCGCGATCGCACGCGACATTGCAACCACGAACACGCGTGCTAACCGGCGCTCCACCGAAAGCAGCCGGTTAGCACCGCAGCGAGTCGAGGTTGCCAGGCGTCTGAACCGCTGGAACGGTTCCAGCGAGCCTATGCTGTGCATAGGGAAGACGCCTGTTCAAAAACGTGCTTGAGAATGTTGTCAGGAATTCACAATGTCTCAATTGGGTGGCGAAGCGCGATCTCTCCCCGATGCCGTGGCTTTTGGTCGAGCAAACCGCCGTCCGCCAGCTACGGCGGTCGCGTGAGGATAGCGGGATGATGCAGCCGACTGTCCGTGGTCAGCCAGTTCGGAATCAAAGATGTATTGGAGCCGCCATGCCCGAAGGGGGCGGCATGTTGCAGGGCCTCTGGTTGGAATGGCCCCTTACGCGAAACGCGAACAGCGTTTTTTGGCGGAAGGGGGGCGAAAGCCCAAATGTGAAAGGGGGGAGCCAGTCAAGGACGACCGGAGCGGAGGGGCACCCGGTCTGCACAAGCGAGGTTTTGGGAGCGCGGAAGATTGGGGAGGAGGCCGCGAACGGTCGCTTGCCCCGGTCCTTGACGGGCGGGGGATGCTCCCCCGGCTTGCGTTACAAGACGTCAGCACCGCAGGTGTCCGCTTCCAGGCCGGCAGGCCGCAGCACAAGCGGGCGTGAGGGGGCGGTAGCCGTCCCTCGAAGAGGACCGGAGCGGAGCACAGCCCGTGAGCACGCGGTCGCCGGGATGGCGATGTGCCCAAATGCTGAATCAGGCTCGGTCATTCGGGCTGGCGATGAATAGCTCCATGTCGCCGTAGAAAGAACCTCCCCACCGTATCATGTCTTCATGCGTTTCTAACCAGATTTCGCTGTTGTCAGACTCGCCGTGGATTCGGAACGTCGAGCAGTACGTGTGGACATAGCAGGAAAGAGGACCGAACGTCGGCCCGTTGAATCCCCAGTCGTCCATTTCCTGATTGGGGTCTCTGCGGCCATGATACAGCCGCAGGTACAGCTTGCCCGGTTGCAGAGGCGTACCGCTGGGTAATACGAGTGGTGATTTGATGTCAGTATCGGTCATGCTGGACTCCCTTCCCCGGCAGTTTCCTCCGCGTAATGTGAGCGGGCGCGGTCAAGGGCCAAGTCGAAATCAAAGTTGTGACGATCAGCCCAGTGCATCAGGTCAGCCAGTAGGTCGCCGAGTGCGTCTTCCAGATCGGTTCCGGTTTCAAACATGAATGCGAGTAGGGCAGAACCGGCCCATTGGGCGCGGCTGTCGTTCATGCCGTCCGGGTCGGGCGGCAGGTGGCTTCGCGTGCGGAAGTTCCGCAGCTTTCCGTCAAAGCCACAGTCTGGGCAATGGGTGCTGCTGTCGTCATCCCATTCATGATCCCCCGTCGGCTCGCTGCCATCGTCGGTCACGAGGCAGGAAATCAGAGCGGTGATCTTGAATCGGTCTTCCTGCGCACACTGCGGGCAGCGGATGCCTTCCAGGCAATTCACGTTCGTCATGCTGCCCTCCCTGTCGCTTTGGCGATGACAGCAATTGCCTCGCGATAGGCATCTCCTTCTTCACCTTCCGACTCGTCGTAATCGGCAAGGAGATCGGCACAAACGACAAGTGAGGCCAGCAATCTCGGTGCCGTTGATACAAGGCGGGCATTGGACTCCTGCAAGTCGGGGGCCATATTCTCATTGGTGTCGAACAGTTTGATGTGGTCAGCATCGAAGATTTCAAAAGCCGGGATTTCGGCATCGACGCCGAGTGGGCTGGACTCTGAGCGGACGGTGTACGGGTTGTATCCGTAGCTCCAAGGTGCCGGGGAATGGTTAAGAGCAGTCATATTGCGATTCCTTTCTGAAAGTGTTGAGGATGAAAGAAAACCGGCGGGCGGTTGGACCGCCCGCCGGCATCCGCGTCAGGCGGCAACCTTCGCCGCTTCCTTGCGGCCCTTGGCGTCAGCCTGCTGCTGGTGCATGATCCAGGTGTGGGCCAGGTCGAACAGCTTGGCCATCGTCAGCAGGTCGTCAAAGCCGAGGCTGTCGGTCTCCTTCCAGGCGTCATCCTGCTTGTAGCTGCGGCTCGGAATGACGCTGTACCAGTTGCCCTTTTCGCCGTGGTTTCTCCAGATCGTGACTTGCAGGACTCCGATACGGATTTTGTGTGCTGGTTGTGACATGGTGTTCTCCTTCTGATTTAAGTTTCCGGCTGCGACTATCGCGGCCTTACGGGACGCACCCAAAAGCCGCAACAGGCCGGTAGGCTTTCAAGCCCAACGCGGGCAAGCGAAAGGCCGAAGGCTTCCTTCAGGAAAGCGGCCTTGGCAGCTTGCGCGGACCGGCGGCGGCTTTAAGCGTGCCCGGTGAAAAGGCCGTGTGTGCGGTCGGACTAAAAGCCCCGAAGAAGGAAGACGGCATGTTGACCAGACGACAAAGCCAAGTCCTGCAAGGTCATTGCTGAGATCAGAAAATAGGTCGGCGTCGGCAACACGGCGGCCCAAACTGTGCATCAGACGCAGGAATCACGACCAGCGAGCACTATGCGCATGACATCGGCAATGTTCCGTGCTATTACGAAGTTACCTGAGCAGACAACACTCAGCGGGTCGCATCTGATCGGTGCGTAAGTTATGAAATAGTGGAGGTAAATATGCGCGATGACGGACACTGGGGACCGTTTTGGACCCCTTTACATATAGCTGCGCAGAATGGGGATGCAGTTACAGTACAGCAATTGCTGGAGACTGGCGTATACGTAAACGCCCAGACGGACCTTGGAGAAACGCCTCTGCATACAGGGCAATCGCATGTGCAATCCGTTGTTGGAAAAGCACTTGCGGCTTCGGCAATTCGTGCCGATAAAAAACACCCCCTTAAACCAGCGAGATTTCGATCGTTTTTTACCGGCATTTTCCGCCGGAATCGCAAGTCATTCACGGGCATGAGGTTCAACATGCGATTGCCCTGCCTCTGCATAGAGCAGCACTTGAAAGCAAAACGCGCGTTGTAGAGATTCTGCTCGGGGCGGGTAGTCACGTAAACACGCGGACAATTTACCAAGAAACAGCCTTGCACATGGCATCCTATGAACCTGTTCCAGAAGTGGTTGAGCTGCTGCTGTCGTCAGGTGGGGTGCTTCAGGTTTCCTGGACAGTCCAGTGTCTTATTTTCCGGGAGGGTGTTGGGTTTCAAACTGGGCCGGGGAGACGTACCCCAGCGACGAATGGATGCGCTCGGCGTTGTAGTAGCGGATGTAGCTCGACAGCTCGCGCAGCGCGTCGGCGCTGCTCTCATATTCGACCAGTTCCAACTCCTGCTTGATCGTCCCAAAGCACGATTCCATGAAGGCATTGTCGTAACAGTTCGCCGCGGCGCTCATGCTCTGAGAGATCCCGGCACGCCGCAGCACGGCCCGATATCTCGCCGAGGCGTACTGGCCGCCCCGGTCCGTGTGATGGATCAAGCCCGACTCCGGTTGCCGGTCTCGAATCGCGCGTCGCAGTGCGCCGAGAACCAGTTCCTCATCCATCGTCAGCCCGAAATCCCAGCCCACGATCCGCCGCGAAAACAGGTCCATCAACAGTGCCAGATAACCGAACCGGCTGCCTGACGTGCGCGTGGCCAGCGGAATGTACGTGATGTCACCGACCCACACTTCATCAACCCTCAAAGGCGCCTTTCTGCCTTTCAACAGGTTTTCGTTGTAGCCCAGGCTGTGCCGGCTGTCGGTCGTGCGCGGCGTGAACGACTGGGGCTGAATCGCACGCAAACCCTGGTTTTTCAGCAGCCTGGCGACCCGCGCCACGCCACAGACGATCCCGCGCTCGGACAACGCCACCGCGATCCTCCGTGCTCCGTACCGCCGACGATGATGCCAGAACACGTCGCAAATCACCGGCGTCAACTCCCGATCTGCTTCCTCTCTGTGAGACTCTTCCTCGCTCCGCCAGGCGTAAAACCCCGACCGGCTCACGTCGAGCGCATCGCACACCGCCGAGGCCGCGAACGATTCCGTCAGCACCAACTGGTCGATCCCCGCATACACGTCTCTCACCCGTCGCGGCCGAAAATGGAGAGCGCTTTTTTTAGGATGTCACGCTCCCGCTCCACCCGCCTGAGCTCCGCTTCGAGCTCCCGCACGCGACCTTCCAGACCGACCGCCGTGCGGCCTCCCTGCTGAATCGCTGCCCGCTTCCAGCGATACAACACGGTGGGACTCGACAGCCCCAGTCGTGCGGAAATCGAACCTGCCGAATGACCATCCAGCAGCATCTGCACCGCCTCGGCCTTGAACTCCTCCGTGAATCGACGACGCTTCCGACGCTCCGGCAACTTCACCTTCCCAGACGGCTGCTTCGACATCGGCTGGCTCTCCTGGACCCCTCCAGAATAAGCCTCTCGACTGTCCGAAAAACATGAAGCAGGTCAAGGCGCGGATATTCATGCACAGGACTTTCAAGGCAAGACACCACTACATTGCGCAGCAGGGTTTGCGGATTCCAGAATAATTCAGATGCTGGTAAAAGCAGGGGCTGATCTGAGTGTCAGGAATACTGACGATGAAACGCCGCGTAACTATGCAGAACGGTTGGAGCGGAAAGAAAACGTCCGGTTTCTGGAGACTATAGAAGCCCCAGGTGTCCAGGACCCAACACAATAAAAACGTGACACATGGCCAACGCGGTTCATCACAAGCCATCGGCGTCGCAGTCGCGCGTGAGTCACATTTGCGTGATGTTGAATCGTCGCAAACGTAGAGTTTCTGCGGTGGAGCACAAAAGTGTTAACGTTCCGTTAACGATGTTGTGCTACGATAAAATAGGGCATGATGCGAATCACGCAACAGAACAGTGCCCAGGGAGCCAAGCGCTACTACGCGACGGCTGATTATTACAGCGAGGGCCAAGAGATCATCGGCTCCTGGGGCGGCAGAGGAGCTTCCCGGCTCGGCCTTGAAGGCACCGTTGACAAGCAATCCTTCGAGCGTCTCTGCGACAATCTCGACCCACGGACGGGAATGCAACTGACGGTTCGGTCGCGCACCGAACGGACGGTTGGTTACGATTTCACATTCTCGGTTCCTAAGTCAGTGTCCCTGCTCTATGCGATGAGCGGTGATCAGGGCATTCTGGATGCCTTCCGCAATAGCGTCGATGAGACGATGCGGGAGGTCGAAACTGAGATGAAAACCCGCGTGCGCCGCAAAGGCCAGGATGCGAACCGCACGACCGGCAACATGGTGTGGGCGGAATTCATCCATACCACGTCACGACCCGTCGATGGCGTGCCCGACCCCCAGTTGCACGCCCACGTATTCACCTTCAACACTACGTGGGACCAGGAAGAAGAGCGTTGGAAGGCAGGTCAGTTCCGCGAATTGAAGCAGGATGCACCGTATTTCCAGGCCGCGTTCCGTGTGCGACTGGCCAACAAACTCCAGGATATAGGCTTCGGTGTGGCCCGTAAGCGTGACGATTTTGAAATCGCCGGGATTCCCAAGGATTTGCTCCAACGCTTCTCGCGCCGGACAGCACTGATTGAGAAGATTGCCGCCGAGAAAGGGATAACCGACCCGGATCGCAAAGCCGAACTGGGGGCCGAAACCCGCGAGAAGAAGAGCAAGGCATTGACCATCGAAGAACTTCGTGATGCCTGGGCAAGCCGGATGACAGTCGAGGAGCGGCATGGCCTGGAAGGCACGTCCTGCCGTGCGACAAACTATGCCCGGCAATTCCATCAGGAAGCGGCGGCGGTCGATCACGCCATCGAGCACAGTTATGTGCGCGAGGCAGTGGTTCCAGAACGCAAGCTCGTGACCGAAGCGTTGAAACGCGGCCTCGGCAGTGTGACCGTCGAGGATGTGGCGCGCGAAACAGCGAACCGGCCGCTCATACGCAGCGAATTCGAGGGCCGCACGATGGCAACCACGCGGTTGATGCGGGATATGGAATCGCAGCTCATTGCGTTCGCTCGTGATGGACGCGGCCGCTGCCGTCCTCTTGGCGATCCGAAGCGCCCGGTTTCCCGTGAGTGGCTCAACGACGAACAGAAGGCAGCCGTCGCCCATGTGATTGGCTCCCGCGACCGGGTGATGATTATTCGCGGCGTGGCCGGAACCGGAAAAACAACGCTGGAACAGGAACTCGGCGAAGCGATTGTTGAGGCGGGCAAACCCGTGGTTGCCATCGCTCAATCTGTGAAAGCCAGCCGTGAAGTGCTGCGAAACGACGCAGGCTTCAAAGATGCTGACACGGTAGCCATGTTTCTGAAGGACAAGAAAATGCAGGAAGCGGTACGTGGCGGCGTGCTGCTCGTGGATGAAGCAAGCCAGCTTGGCACAAGAGAAATGCTCAGGTTGTTTGAGGTCGCCGAAATGGCCAATGCCCGCGTTGTACTCGTGGGCGACCGAAGGCAGCATCGCAGCGTCACTGCTGGCGAACCGCTCAAGCTGTTGGAAGAAACGGCAGGGTTGAAGGTGGCGGCGGTAACGCAGATTCTCAGGCAGGAAGCTGCCGATTACCGAAAGGTGGCGCAGCAGTTGAGCGAAGGTCACACCGATAAAGCGTTCGGGTTGCTCGACCAGCTCGGGTGGATCAAACAGGTGTCGGATGAGGACCGGTACAAGCAACTCGCCGAAACCTACATCGCGGCGGTGTCTGAGAAAAAGGCAACCGGTGATTTCAAAACCGCTCTCGTTGTGTCGCCAACGCACGCCGAAGGTGATCGCGTTACGGCGTCAATCCGTGATGGCCTGAAGGCACGAGGCAGGCTCAGTAAAGAGCAGGTTGTTGATGCCTGGGTTCCGACTCACCTGACAGATTCACAGAAAACCGACTCCACCGAATATGAGCCGGGATACCTGGTGCAATTTCAGCAGAATGCGAAGGGGTTCACGAAAGGCGATAGGCTTGTTGTGGGCGACGGCATTCGATTGCCGACCGGGCTTGCAGACCGGTTCGAGGTGTATCGTCCAACTCAACTTACATTGGCGGTCGGCGACCGAATTCGCGTCACAGCGGGCGGCAAAACCAAGGATGGAAAGCATCGCCTGAGCAACGGGTCGTTGTTCAACGTCCAGGGATTCACCAGGCGAGGCGATGTTGTCGTGGATCATGGCTGGGTCATTGACCGGGAATTCGGCCATCTGACACACGGCTACTGCACGACCAGCCATGCCAGCCAGGGCGATACGGTCAACAAGGTATTCGTGGCCATCGCCAGCGAGTCGCTGCCGGCGACGACGCAGCGAACAGCTTACGTGGCGCTGACACGCGGCAAAGAGCAGGCCGTCGTTTTCACGGATGACAGGATCAGCTTGCTGAAGGCAGTAGGACGGCCTGACGAGCCGATGTCGGCAACGGAACTTTCCGAGGCTGCAAAGCAGCCCGGATTGAAGGATCGTTTGAAACAGCTTGCGTTTGCACGCGGGCTTTCGGTTTTCGGTAACGGCAAAGATGCCATCACCCCGGATCGAGGATTGGACCATGCCGGATGACACAACACATCAGGATCGTCTTAAACGCGGTGGGGCCGCATCGGGCCTGAGTGGCATCTTGCAGTCGAAGGAAGCGGATGATGAGGGGGAAGCCACGTGCGGAGCGTTTGGCTACTTACGCGGACTTCGCGACCAATCTGCGGCGCTGGAGTTTCGATTCAGGAACGGGACCAGCATGTGGTTTCCCTACTCACAGATGGGACCGTGGAAATACGATCCATCAGAAGGTTTGCTGCTCACCTTCAATTCCGCAGCGGTGTATGTGGTTCTTATAAGGGGCTCCAATCTCGCAAAACCTTTGAACGAAGGAGCGATCAATCTGACGCACGCCGGCTTGCAGCGTCACCGGGTCTTGTTTATCCGCGAAATGAGCGAAGACGAAATCAGGAAGGTAGGCGACACGGGGCCGACCATCGACAGCATTGAAGTCGCGGAGTTTGAGTCGCATGAGGCAATCAAGGCATGGCTCACAAAGAATGCTCCCGCGTTCCTGTTTGCTCGTTCCATTGAATCAGAACCACCTACGATCCCGACACGAAGTCGATAATATGGGCTTATTTGCGGCGGGGCTTTTCATTCTTTGTTCCAGCCTTGTCAAGAAAGTCTGCCCACCACTGCATCATTTCCCGGCGTTCCGGGAGGTATTGGGCATGGTTGTAGGCAGCACGGACGTTATTCCGTTCGCTGTGGGCAAGCTGCCGCTCGATTATATCCGCACGGAACCCATGCTCGTTCAGAATCGTGCTTGCCGTGCTGCGAAAGCCATGCCCGGTAGCGCGAGAATGATAGCCCATGCGATACAGGGCATACAGCATTGTGTTTTCGCTCATGTAGGTAGCAGGGTTGTGCTCATTTGGAAAAACAAAGCTCCGATTGCCAGAGATCTTTTGCAGTTCCCGGAGAACTCCGATTGCCTGCGTCGATAACGGAACAATGTGTAGCCGGTTCATCTTCATGCGTTCGGCAGGAATTCGCCATTCCGCTTTATCCCAATCAATTTCCGTCCATAGTGCGCCGCGGAGCTCATTGGTACGGACGAACGTGAGGAGCAGAAGACGCAGTGCCAACTTGGTTTGTGGGCTCCCGTTGTATGCGTCGAGCTTTCCCAGGTAATCGGGCAATTCACTCTCGGTCAGGAAGGAGTGATGACTGACAACCGGGGTTTTAAGGGCACCTCGCAGATCAGGAACCGGATTGCGTTCTGCCCGGCCAGTGGCAATGGCATACATGAAGATTTGGCCCGTCACCTGCATCATGCGGTGGGCGGTATCAAGAGTGCCCCTCGCTTCAATGACGCGAAGCATTGCTAAGACTTCCGGCGCTGTAATTTCCGCAACAGGCCTGTTGCCGAGCTTGGAAAGGATATGCTTTTCGACTTGGCCCCGTTGGCGAAGAGCGTGCGAGGGTGCCCATTCGTGTTCGCGCATTGTCAACCATTCGCGGGCGATCACCTCAAACACGTTTGCGCTCTTTAGAATGACCTGTCGTTTTACCTCCTTCTTCAGCTCGCTAGGATCGCTCCCGCCTGCGAGTGCCTTACGTGCTTCTGCTCGCTTCTCGCGTGCATCTGCCAAATTGACTTCAGGATAAACGCCCAAGGCCAGCAGCTTTTCTTTGCCTGCGACAAAGTACCGCAGCCGCCAGTATTTGCTGCCGGTCGGCATAACGACGAGAAAGAGCCCTTCGCCGTCAGAAAGCTTGTAGGGCCTCGGTTTTGGCTTGGCGTTGCGGATTTGTGCATCAGAAAGAGACTTGGGCATGGGGTACAAGTTGTCATCCGGTGGGGTATATGGGCAGATATGTACCCCGAATTTTTTGTGGATGTCAACAAGTTTCGATGAACGCCAACAACAGCGAGTCGGTGTAGGAATGGCTCCCAGACTACGTTACCCGGTGGCCGGCACGTCAATCGGGGCCAAGTTGTGGTGGGCAATGCAGGAATCATATTGGGACGACAAGCATTTGATAAAAGTGGCTAATGTTACCGCCGTTACAATCAGATACCCCAGTTTTGTACCCCTACCAACGAAAGCGAAGGCCGAACTTCTCAAAGAGCCTGTCAGTAACAGCAGAATCTGTCGCCTTCGTCAACCGTTATACGATCGGTGTATGCTCAGACAACTGCTTTACCAGTTCGCGGATGTCCTCAGCGCGCCAGGCTGTGCATCGCTCTGAAAGTTTGACAGGCTTCGGAAACCGCCCTGATTTCACACCCTTCCACCAACTGGTTTTCCCCAGAGGAATGATGCTGAGCACTTGGGGTAATCGAAGAAACCCCGTTTCTGGCACGTCCTGCATACGGTGGCCCCTCCCTGGCCAGTGTTCCATAGCAACTATTGTTTCAGAATATCACAGTTCAGCGGCATTGTCGCGCTGAAAGTGGCTCTGGCTGCGGGTTTGGAAGGCATCGCCCCCGTCACGTCTGCTGAACCCAGCCCTCTGCGAAGCGGCTTCCAGACGGGTCTTCTCTCAAGGACACGAATGAGCCGGAGTGCCACACCCAGTTCCGCAATGAGTTCATTCGGCACCGGTGTTGTGTGTTTCGTACTGGACCAAACAGGCATCGGCTTTAGGGTTCAGGGGCGGTGGACCAGATAACTCCTCTGACAATGGCATGTTGCGCTAACGGTCGGCGACGCAAATGCGTCTGCCTGGTGCAGCCAAAGGTCGTGCCATTTCGCTTTGCCCATACCGGTGTCTGACCGCGCCCGCTGAATGACGACGTTGGCCCTTTGTTGATTTGAGCGCTCCGAAGAAGACTTCGATTATCGGAACGAGGACACGCAATCGAGAAGTCGGAGGCCAAGATGTCAACGATCAAGATGATGCCAACCGGTCACTTGAAGGCCGATCCGGGGAATTATCGAAAAGAGGCGGACGAACCAGAGTTGGGCCATTTGGGCGACGACCTGGTGTGCCGGGGAATATTGGTGCCGCTCCTGGCTCGACCGGACGGGACGCTGATCGACGGCTGGAGACGATGGCTGGCAGCACAGCGAAAGGGAATCAAAGAACTCCCAGTCATCATCACCGACAGGCCGGAAGCTGAGATTCCAGGCATTCGAATGGCGACGGTCTTCCACAAGGCGGACCTGAAGGCGAGTGAGAAGTGGCAAGCCTTGGAGGAATTCAAGCGAGTGCATCCTGAATCGGGGATGCAGGAAATCGCCAAGCTTCTACACATCGATCCCAGTATGGTGACGCGACTCTTGTCACCCTCGAAATGCACGTTGGAGTGGCAGGAAGCGCTGAAGGAGGGGAGAGTCGGCATATCCGACTGCTATGCGGCCTCGAAGCTGCCGGAAAAGGAACAGGCCGCTCTTCTGACCATGAAGCTCTCCGGTGCCAGCCGGGACGCCATCGAGCAAGCCGGACGCAAGAGCCGCAAGGCGAACGTGCCGGCGGTCAGGATGTCCCGCGTCAGGTGCATGTTGCCGTCGGGAGTTTGCATCGTCACCAGCGGGGAAAAGCTGTCATTGGATGACCTGATCGAGTCGTTCGCGGAAGCCCACAAGGAAGCCAAGAAAGCCCGCGAGCAGGGTCTGGACGCCAAAACGTTTCAGGCGGTCATGAAGGATAAGAGCAGAAAGGGATAAGCATGTTCAACCGCAAGAACAAGATCGTGCTCGTGGCAGCCTCGGTCATGCTGCTCGCGATGATCGCGAGCAAGATCGCCGGGAGCATGATGCTTACCGAAGAGGAGTCGGCACGCATTGCGGCCAACATTCCTCCCGTGGACGCCGGACCTCCGGGGCCACCGCCGCCAGTAGGCGAGCAGCCGACAGTCTCGACGTTTGAGGGGAACCCATTCGCGAAGCGTGCGAACGGAAAGCTCGTTCCGAGTGAGGCGCAAGTGAAAAAGGTACGGGCGGCGGATGAACCGTACCGCACTATCCGCGATGGATGCTTCCTCCTGGCCATGATTATCCCCGTGCTCACTGGTTGTCTCCTGGGGCATTTGCAGGAAACCAAGCAAGCAGTTCCCGTGAACGCTCAGAACACCTCGGAGGAGAGTGCATCATGAAAACGTGCCGAACGATGCTGGTACTGGCCGTGCTGCTGCTGGTCTGCTGCATCATCATGTTGGGGTCGATGTCGCCGTGGTTCATGGTCGCGGCCGTCGTCGCTCTGTGCATCGCCCATGCGAAAAAAGGCTATGCCCGCCTGACCACGCTGGGATCGGCCCGTTGGGCCGACGCGAGCGACCTGAGTCGGGCCGGGATGCTGGGCGGCACGAGCGGACTGATTCTCGGACGGCTCTCCGCTGGGCCGAAGAAGCTCTTGCCGGCGCTTTGGAAGCTGTTCGATAAGCGGATTGATGACACGAACGCGTGCAAGGACTTCCTGGCCGTGTTCGGTCGATCTGAGCAGGTAATGGTGAGCTTGTCGAACGCCGTGCATACGGCGATTTTTGCCCCGACCGGTGTTGGCAAGGGTGTGTCTTGTGTGATTCCCTTCCTGCAACGGTGCCCCGATTCCTGCGTTGTCGTGGATTTCAAGGGCGAATTGGCCAACCTGACAGCGAAACACAGGCGCGATGTGTTCGGGCACAAGATCGTTCTTCTCGATCCGTTCAAAGTGGTAACGCAGACACCTGACCGGTTCAACGTCCTTGATTCCATCGACAAGGCATCGCCGCTGGCGATTGATGATTGCCGGGCCCTGGCCGAAGCATTCGTCATAAGGACCGGGCAGGAGAAGGACCCACATTTCGTGGACTCGGCGGAAGCCTGGATCGCGTCGATGCTCGCGGTGGTGGTTCACTTCGGCGAGCCGGGCGACCGGTCGCTGCAAACCGTGCGGACTCTGCTTTCCAACTCGGCCAAGATGGAAGCCGTCATCGAGCTGATGCGCGGATCGCCCGAGGTGTGGAACGGGATGTTGGCCCGCATGGGGAATCAACTCACCTATTTCAAGGACAGAGAGCTTGGTTCGACGCTCACAACGACAAACCGCTTCCTGCGTTTCCTCGACACGCTGCCGATTGTGGAGAACACGAAAGACAGCAGCTTTGAACCGGCGGAACTACGCAAGGGAAAGTTGACCGTGTACCTGGTGCTGCCGCCCGAACACATGCGGGCGCAATCGCCGCTGTTGCGAATGTGGATCAGTGGATTGCTGCGGTCGGTGGTGCGGGGTGGTTTGCAGGAAGCGAACAAGGTGCATTTCGTGTTGGACGAAGCAGCAAGCCTCGGCCATCTCGACTGCCTCGATGATGCCGTGGACAAGTTCAGAGGTTATGGCGTGCGACTTCAGTTTTATTACCAGTCGCTCGGCCAGCTCAAGAAGTGTTTTCCTGAAGATCAGGATCAGACATTGCTGAGCAACACCAGCCAGGTTTTCTTCGGAGTCAACGATCCGCAGACAGCGGAATATGTGAGTGCCCGGTTGGGTGAGGAAACCATCGTTGTGGATAGCGGCGGAAGCGGCAGTGGGAAATCAGTCCAAGTGCCGGGAGCCACTCCAGGGAGCACCAGCCATTCCGAAAACTGGAACAGTGGCTGGCAGCAGCAGGCCCGCAAGCTGCTGAAGCCGGAAGAAGTGGCGGCGCTGTCGCCAAGGGTCGCGATCACGTTTACGCCAGGCATTCCACCCCTGTGGACGACGCTCGTGCGGTACTACGAGGAGCAAGTCCGAACGCCAGGCAGACTGGATGGACTTCGGGCAAAAGCCAGGATCGTAGCGGGATGTGTGGCGGTCTTGCTGGCGGCGATCCTGATGACGGTGTGTGTGGTCAAGGTCAAGGAACAGCACGGCAGCCCGTACAGGTCGTCAGGCAGTTCCGTGCAAAGGTAAAGGAGAAATTCTCATGTCAGCGTTCAAAAAGATTCTGACGGAAGTCGGTGAGGAAATGTCTCGGCTCGGAGTGCAGGGACAGATGGAACTGGCGAACGCACTGTTCAACGGAAGTGGGTTCGTTCCCTACGGCCCTGGCCAATGGAAAGACGCGGGCCGTGAAGGCGGCCCGGAGCAGGCCGAGCCGCAGCAACAGATTGAGGAACAGAGTCACGGTATCGAAATGTAACGGTCGGCCTTTGGCGAGGCTCGCACACCGTTTCCCCAACGCCAGGAAAGGAGGTTAACGCGATGAATTCTCTGATCTTCGACATGCAATTCGGATTGCTCGTGGTGATGGTGGTTCTGGGCTACTGGATTTACCAATTGAAGAAGTTCGTGCGGCACAATCCCGAAGTTCGTAATGCCGCGACCAAGGCCACATCGTCAGCAGCGATTCACTTCATCGGCAAGCTGCTCGCAGCCGTTCTGAAAAGGTAACCCGTGGGCCGGGCGGGGACTGATTGTCCCTGCCCGCCCTCTTCAACACTGGAGGACGAATCATGGAATTCCTTGCGTTCATCTCGCCCGACGAAGCGATCTTACGAATCCTCGCAGGTCCACTGATTATCTCCGCGATTGCCCTTTTGATAACGATTCCGGTGGCAATCCGGCGTCGAAATATGGCCATCAACGACCCAGAGAAATACCGTCGCATGGTCGCCTACGAGGAAGAAGAACGGGAGCGCCATAAGAAGCGAATGGCTGATGCAGCAGCCACTGGCGCCACGGCTGCAAGGGTTATCGCGAAGTTCTTGAAGAAGTAACTCTGAGTCGGACCTTCTCGCATTATCGGAGTCGCAAACATGGAGTGGGTAATCGTCGCCCTGGTCGTGCTGTTAATCGGCGGAAAACGTGAGGATGTGTAGCCATCATGACGGTGGAACAACGGCTGGAAAAAATCGAGCTGATGTTGGCGGCTCTCATGGAACGCCAGCAGATACCGAAATGGCTTTCCGTCGAGGAGTTCGCACGGAGGGTCGGCCGGGCGTGCTTCACCGTGAGGGAGTGGGCACGGCATCGGCGAATCAACGCCATGAAACAAGGCAGTGGCCGGGGAGCCCATGCTGCATGGGTCATCTCGCATGAAGAACTGCAACGGTATCAGCGAGAGGGCTTGTTGCCCGGTCGCTGATCGGCAAGCCCGCTTGTGTTATTCGGTGTTTCTGTCTCGCGGGACCGCAAGGACCGTGCGCGCATTCGCGACGGTGGTGGTAATCAGGCATGTCCCAACGCAATCGAAAGAAGGATTGCAAGCTCGCGAAGGATGCTCGCCCGAGCATCGTTCCGGCCGGGACGCCCGACTGGATTACCGCTGAGCTGATCGAGGCGACCATTCGCGTCTGGCAGCCGTACTACGCCGATCTTCTCTCGCCCGAAGAAGCCGTTACAATCATCCAGAGCGTGGGTCGGTTGTATCAGGCTCTTTCTTCGGGGTCGCCGCCATGAAACGGTTTGCCGCACTGGCTCGGGTCAGCAGCAGGGAACAGGAACGCGAAGGCTTCAGCCTCGAAGTGCAAGAAGAGGGCCTCCGGCGATACGCGACGCAGGCTGGCGGCGAGATCGTCAAGTTCTTCAAGATCGCCGAGACCGCCAGCAAGGGCGAGGAACGCAAAACGTTCCGCGAACTGATCGCCTACGCCAAGAAGAACGCTCCCTTCCTTGACGGTCTGCTCTTCTACAAGGTGGACCGGGCGTCCCGCAATCTTTTCGATTACGTCGAACTCGAACGGCTGGAGTCGGAATACGACCTGCCGTTCATTTCCGTCTCGCAGCCGACCGAAAGCACACCCGCTGGCCGGATGATGCGGCGGACGCTCGCCAACATGGCCAGCTTCTACACCGAACAGCAATCGGTCGATGTCCGCGAGGGTTTGTCCCGTCGCGTGCAGGAAGGCTGGTTCGTCGGCCTGGCTCCTTACGGCTACCGCAACATTCGCAAGGATGGCCGGGGCGTCGTCGAGGTCGATCCCGACGCCGCCGCTAACGTCAAACGCATCTTTTATCTCTACGCCTACGAGAATCTGACACTCGATGGCGTCGTTGAACGAATCAACGCCGAAGGGCGATCCTGGCGTAAGACGCAGAAGACGTTCCCGCGCAGTTCGGTCCACAACATCCTCAAGGACCGGGCCTACATCGGCGAGTTGCTGTACCAGGGCGAGTGGTATCCCGGCAAGCATGAGCCGCTGATTGACCGTGCGACGTGGGACCGCGTGCAGGCATTACTCGGCGGGCATGTCTATCATGCACACTCCCTCACCTACGCCGGGCAACTCATCCAGTGCGGCCACTGCGGTCACCCGATTACCGGCGAGGTGGTGAAGAAGAAGACGAAGGACGGCGTTCGACACCACGTTTACTACCGCTGCACCTACTACAACCGCGAGGACCATCCCCGCACCCGCGTGCGCGAAGCTGACATCGAATCGCAGGTCATGGCGATCTTCGACAAGATGAAGGTCGAGGACGAATCCGTCCGTGACTGGTTCCGCATGGTGCTGGCCTCGCAAACCCGCGACGCTCAGGCCGACTCGCGTGCTCAACGTGCCGAACTGACCCGGCAGGAGACGCTCATCATCCAACAGCAGGATCGGCTGCTCAACATGCGGCTAGCTGACGACATCGACCAGGAAGTCTTCGCTCGGAAGCACACGGAAATGCGGGACCGGCTGGCATCCATCAAGCTGCAACTGGATGTTCTGGACCGATCACATGACGAAACGGCCGAGTTGGCCGCGAAAGTTTTTGAACTCTCGCAAACTCTTCGCAATCAATGGCTTACCGCCGATTACGCCGCGAAGCGTCGTTTGCTCGAAATCGTGTTTTTGAACTGCAAACTCGACGGCGTAACTCTTTGCCCGGAAATGAGAAAGCCCTTCGACGTTCTCGTCGAAGGGCTTCTCGTCTCATCAAGTCGGGGCGACAAGATTTGAACTTGCGACCTCTACGTCCCGAACGTAGCGCTCTAGCCAGGCTGAGCTACGCCCCGAGGGATGCCGAAGCCGACATTTTAGCCGGATCGTCGTCCGGGTCAACGTCACCTTGCTTGGCCACCCCCCCCGCGTTTGCCCTGTTTTCCCGACGAAAACGTGCCCGCTGGCATTTGGCGCACGTTGATACCGATGCCGCCGTCATTGCGCCGTTCGGCGCGGCGAGTTGGAATGGCGCATTGAACGATCGGCATGAACCAGAATGGGCCTCACACGTTCTAGCGGCTGGGGGGCACGCCCGTCCTTCGGGCGTGGGGAAGCATGTGCCGACCCCGATATTTGAGTGGCGATTCCCCACGCCCGCTGCTGCACTTGGGACGTGCCACCCCCGCTACAGGATCCCGAGAACTGCTCTAACCTCCGACACGATCGCCTCGCTGCGGCTCGCAAACCTAAATCCATTCAATCGGCAAGTCGCTCGACGAAACGCCCTAACTGGGCCATATCAGAAAGCGGCGGCCCGTGGCCGAAGCACAGCAGGCTTGGCTTCAACTCGACCAGCCGGCGGATCGAACGGCGGTTTTCGGCCGGATCGGTACAGAAGAACGATGGCGGCTCGTGCAAGCCCGGCATTGTTGTCAGCAAGTTCATCCCGTTCAGCACGTCGCCGACAATCGCCACGCGATCGCGCTCGCGAAAGAAAACGACGTGCCCCGGCGTGTGCCCGGGCAGGTGCAGCACGCGAAATCCGGCCACCTCGTCGTCGGGTTTCAGCTCGCGCGTTACTGGGCGCGGCGGCCCCGCGAAGAATGCCGTCGAGAGGGCGATGAATCGATTGGCGGGGAGCATCGGTCGCGTCCCTTCCATGGTCGGCCGATCGTCGGCGTGACAAGCCAGCGGCGCGCCATATCGCTCGCAGACCCAGCGAGCCGCCCCTTGGTGATCGGGATGCACATGAGTCAGCGCGAGCAACCGGATCGGCTGGTCCTCCAGTTGCCGGCCGATCCGCCCCGGCGACCAGCGCGTGCCGGCGTCGATCAGCACGTCGCCGACCAGGTAAATGTTAATGGCGTGCGGCGGAAAGCCGGCCAATTGCCAGACGTCGGGAGCGATTTCGCGCATGGTATTCTGTTTGCGACGGGCGACTTGACCGACGGTTCATCCATCAACGTGGATCATTTTACTTTCGGCGAGCGCGACGGTCTAATAAGCTCATGGTTCCGCCACGCTGACGCATTTTTCAATATGACGCGCGGTTCTTGTCTTCAAGTCTAGCAAAGGCGAACGTCGCCCGATGTCGTCGACCCGGCCCGAGTTCGTTCGTGTCCTGGTGGTGGCCTGCCTGATTGGGGTTGGAGCCTGGTGGCTGTTGCGCGGCTCGGTGCGTGACAATCGGCGCGAAGAAGACTCAGCGGCCGAGGAACGAGGCGGCGTGCGGGTCGCGTCGGCCGAGGTTCCCATTCCGCCCGGCGAAGCGCCGGTGCCCGTCCCGCCGATCGAACAGCCCGAGGGCTATGCGCCGGAGGTGAAGCACGAGACGGACGGGGGCGTGTTCTACACGTTCGCGCCGAAGCAGGCCGAGCACATGCTGGCCACGCCGTTGGATCGTGACGTATTGATCGAGTATCTCGAAACGCGCTGGTCGCTGCCGATGTTGCACGCCTGGTGTACGCCGAGGCGGCGGTTCCCCGACCACTTTCAGAATCTGGTTCCCGATCGGTTGCTATTCGATACGTTCGACTTGGCGATGCACGACGATCAGCCGCACAAGTTCGACAAGATCTTTGTCTATGTCGGCGAGGAAGACTGGCGGCACACCCGCTATTTTGGCGACGCCGGCGTGCATTGGTATCGCTGGTCGTATTCGCTCAACGTGCTGCGCGGCGACGATCATTGGGCCATTATCGAGTATTTGCCGAACGACTTGATGGACCGTCCCGAGAAGTACCTGCCTTCGCTTGGCGCCAAACGCCGCTGAGCGTTTCAATGGTCACTGGCCCCTGTTCGTTGTTCGAGGAGTTATCGATGGCTGCTGTTGATCCGCGCTGGGTGACGACGGCGTTCGAGTTACCAGGCTGCCACATCGTGCGTAGCTTGGGCGTGGTGCGCGGCATCGTGGTCCGCTCGCGGAGCGTGGTCGGCAACTTTGCCGCCGGGCTCCAGACGCTGATCGGCGGCAACATCTCGATCTACACCGAGTTGTGCGAGAAAGCGCGGGCCGACGCATTCGACTTGATGTTGCAGCACGCCGCCGAAGTGGGTGGCAACGCGGTCATCGGCGCTCGTTACGACGCGAACGAAGTCACCGCCGGCGTCACCGAAGTGCTGGCCTACGGCACGGCCGTGGTCGTTGAGGCCTTGCCGGCCCACGGCTGAATTCGCCGTTAAGCCGGCTTGTCCTGGTTGGCCGGCTCGCGTCGAAACACGTCGAGCAGCGACACCAGCCCCAGCCGGCGGCGCATTTCGAGGGGCTGACCATCAACATCGGTCAGCGGCTGTGGCGGATTCGCGCGCTGAGTGAGCAGCGACACGACCACCATCAGCACCAGCGACACGGCAAACGCGGGCGTCGAGGCGATGTACACGGCGTCCCACATCGCGTCGGCGATCGCCACTTCGCCATTGGCGGTATGTTCGGCGGCCGTGTGTGGGTAGTAACACGCCGACGCCACGACCCAGGTGGCGATGCCCCCCAGAATCGAAGCCAGCGCCCCGTTGCGATTGGCCTTGCGCCAGTACATGCCAAAGGCAAACGGCACGAACAGCCCCACCAGCGGCACCGACCAGGCCATCAGCGCCAGCCGGTACGTCTCGCCAATCGCCAGCGCGATGCCGATGCAGCCACAACCGATGACGACGACCATCAGTCGCGTCCACCACAGTTTTTGCACTTCGTCGACGTGTTTGTGAAAGCGCGGCAGCAGGTTTTCGGTAAAGACCGACGCCCCGGCCAGAATGGCGCTGTCCGACGTGCTCATCATGGCCGAGGTCAGGGCCGCGATGAATAGCACGTTGAGCCATACCGGCAGGTATTGTTGTGAAACCATCAGCAGCAGACTCTCGACCTGCTCCTCGGGAATGTTCGGGTTGAGCTTGTGCATCATGATGCCGATCAGCGGCGACATCACGCCGAACGTGAAATAGAGGACGGCGGCGAAGTAGCTTCCCCAGACCGACGTGGCTTCGTTGCGCGCCGACATCGAGCGTTGCATCAGGTCTTGCGTCGCCACGCTTCCCAGTCCGATCGTCAACCACGCGGCAATCCAATAGAACGTCCCCATGTGTCCGGTGTAGCCCAGGTAGCCGTGCGGCTCGCCCAGCGGGAAGATGGTGTAAGGGGCCGGCACGTGACGCGCGCCACCGTGATCGACCAATCCGTCCACGCCGCCGACCGCTTGCAACACGTACAGAAAGACGACCGTGATTCCGCCAGCGGTGAAGAACATCTGAATGAAGTCGAGCAGCGTGTCGGCCAGCATGCCCCCCATGGTTGTATAGCCGGTCACGATCAGGCCGACGACGATCACGCCGACCCAAGGTGGGCAATCCAGTAGCGAGTGGACGACTTTGCTGCCGGCCACGAATTGGGCCGCCGTCCAGACCAGGTAGGCGACAATCTGGATCACCGCGCCAATTGAGCCGACCGAGAGCCCGAACCGCTTTTCAAAGAAGTCGACCACCGTCAGGTAGCGCGCGCGGCGCATCAGCCGGATGAAGAACAGCCCCGACACGAACAAGCACAGCACCGCCCCGAACGGGTCGAAGACGATGCCTTGAAAGCCGTGGGTATAGGCTTTGGAGCTGGCCCCCATCAGCGTCTCGGCAGCGAACCAGGTGGCCATGATCGACGCCGACGTCATGTAAATTGGCATGCCGCGGCCGGCCACGATGTAGTCGGCGGCGTTGCTCACATGGCGCGAGGCCCAATAACCAATCGCCATGCGCACGGCAAAGAAGCCAAGAATGCCGACGATCACCCAGTTGTTGTACGGGTAGTGCGAAAGGTCCATCGGCGCGGGAAATGACGAATGACGAAGTTCAAATGTCTAACGAATGACCAATGTCCAAGCACCAATGACCAACAAGGGGCTGCGGGGCTGATTGGCTCGGCTATCTTACTAAGTTTTGATCATTGTGACTTGGTCATTGGTCATTTCCCCGCTAGCGGTTCACATGCACCACTTTCGCTGGCGGGAAGCCGTTGAAGTGGGTCGACGATGCGTGCGTGTAGGCTCCCACGTTCTCGGCGTACATGAAATCGCCGATTTCCAGCTCGGGCAACTGCTCTTGCAGTGACACGGTGTCCAGCGCGTCGCACGTCGGGCCGAACACGGCCGAGTGGTGCGGCGGGCCGTCCTTGAACGCCTTGAAGTGATACTGAGTGTGGTCGAAGATCACGCCCGAGAAGGTGTGATAGACGCCGTCGTTGATGTAGTAGCAGCGGCGTCCATCGCGAACTGCCTTGCCCACCACTCCCGAGACGGCCGTCGCCGCCGTCGCCACCAGGAACCGCCCCGGCTCGGCCACGATCTCCATATCCTTGGGGAACAGCCGGTCGAACTCGGCGTTCAACACCGAGGCTAACTGATCGAACGGCTTGACGTGTTCGTCGTACGGCGCTGGAAAGCCGCCGCCGATGTCCAGAA
Source organism: Planctomycetota bacterium (assembly GCA_018242585.1). Classification (NCBI taxonomy): domain Bacteria; kingdom Pseudomonadati; phylum Planctomycetota; species Planctomycetota bacterium. The sequence goes on along the minus strand of JAFEBQ010000004.1, from coordinate 123,732 downwards.
TCTTCACCTGTGGATACCCGCGGCTGTGGGCCTCTTTGAAGATGCTGGACGCCAGGTTCAGGGCCTGGAGGTAGTTGGTGAAGTTCGTGCTCTGGCTGCCGACGTGGAAGCTCAGGCCCTCGACGATCAGGCCGGCCTTGAAGCCCGCTTCGATCAGGTCAACGGCTTCGCCCGAGCTGGCGCCGAACTTGGACGACAGCTCGACGACCGCGCCGGTGTTCGGCACCCGGATGCGCAACACCAGCCCGGCCTGTGGCGCGTGCTTGCGCACTTTCTTGACTTCGTCCAGATTGTCGTACGTGACCAACGGCTTGTACTGGTCCAACTCCTCCAAGGTTTTGATGTCCTTGATCGGGTTGGCGTAGATGATCTTGTCCCAGATATAGTCCTGCCGCTCTTTCTCGGGCAGCGACTTGATGTTGTCGTAGACCGTCCGGAACTCGGCGATCGACGCCACGTCGAAGCTGGCGCCGGCCTTGTAGAACGTCTCGACAATGGCCGGGTGCGAGTTGGCTTTGACGGCAAAGTAGGCCTGCACCCGGGGCAGGTACTTCTTGAACGTCGCATAGTTGCGGCGCAGTTCTTCGTGGTCGATCACAAACAGCGGCGTGCCGTGCTCGCGCGCCAGCTCCTGCAGTTGCTCGCGGCTGACCATTAGTTCCGGTCTCCTACCAAAAAGTTCTTGAACTGCCACGGGTCGGTCGGATCGATATTCGCTTCGGCATAGCCTTCGAAGGCATTGGCGTAATACTTCAACGGCGTCCAGTCGCTGGACGTCGTGATGAACTTGCCCAGGTACGGCTTGCAGGTTTCCAGGATCTGGTCATGCGGTAGATCGTCGGGCACGACGACGCCTTCGTTCGGGTGCTCGATCATCCACATCACCGCCGCCACGACCGATATCGCCACCTGCATCGTGGTGGCGTTCTGATTTGGAATCAGCCGGCGCGACTCCTCAATGCTCAGGCTGCTGCCGGTCCACCACGAGTTGTAGGCATGACCCATCAGCAGCGCGCCGAGCGTGTCGGAGCCGGTGACGATTTCGTCGCCCATGATCCGCACCTTACGCTGCAGCTCATAATCGTTGCCGCGCAGCTCCTGCAACGAGGCGATGGCCGCGTCGCACGGGCAGTAGGCATAGTGAACCGTGGGGCGATACACCGCTTGCTCGCCGTCCCAGACGGTCAATCGCTCGCTAATGGTGTAGGCTTCGCCGTGGCGAATGACCATGCCGCGAACCGTATCATGCGGCACCCACGAGCGGACCCAAGTGTTCATCCCCATCTGGGCCAAGCAAATCTGGTTCTTGGGGCCTTCCTCGTGCAAGTACGCCCGCGGCGGCAATTCCTTTTCGTGCGTTCCCCAGCCCAACTCGGCCGTCGTGGTCCCTTCCTCGCGAAAGCCCTCGACGCTCCAGGTGTTGACGAACTCGTCGACTTCCTTGGGGCGGTGGGTGATCTGCGTGTCGCGCTCGGAGCAGTGAATGACCTTGACGTTTAACTTCTGGGCCAGTCGGTTGAACGCGCGGTCGGCGATGAATTGCTTCAATTCCTCGGCATTGGCGCCGCGGTATTTGCGGTCGGCCAAGGCGCGATGGCCGATTTCGAGCAACGCGTGCTTGACAAAGTGCGAGATCAGGCCCGGGTTGGCTCCGTGTTCGAGCACCGCGGTCGGGCCCTTGTCCTTCCACTTGGCGGTCATGGCGTGAACGTCCATATGTCGGGCGTACAGCGTGCGCCGCGTGGGATGGGCGTACAGATTCAGATCGTACGGATCCCAGACTTCAACCGACGTGTTGACGTACAACACCCCGTGATCGTGGCACCAGCGGACGATGTCGCAGCAGTCGATATTCCAGGCCAGGTCAATCAGCACGTCGCCGGCCGAAAGATACCGGCCCAGGATCGCGCCCAGGTTTTCCGGCGCGAGCCGTTCCCGTTGGAACTTCACCCCCTGGTCGAGCCACGATTGAAGTTGCCGGCCGCGGTCTTCAAAGTCGATCACCGTGATATTCTTGGGAGGGACGTTCAGGTGTTTAAACAGCACCGGCAGCGTACATTGCGCCACGGACCCATAGCCCACCATTAAGATTCGCTTGCCGAAATCGAGCATCCTCAACCTCCTCGTCCGCGTCAAAATTGAGCGAGCCATTGTGGCAATGTTTGCCCTGAGGTTCAACCGCCTAAATCTCTGGGAAACACTGCCAGCGGCGGCGTGCGGGCAGGGGCCAGGTTATCACCGGGAGTGGGAGGGCCGAGAAGTTGACCCCGCGCGGCGGGCGACCGATAATCGCGTCGTCGGTTCCCGCCATCCCCCCTCAATCGCTCTCCTCAAGGCGTTCGTCCATGAACCTGCGCAACACCTGCCTTGCCGTGGCGCTGGCTTGGAGTTCTGGGCTGCCGCTGTGGGCGGCCGAGCAAGCCGACCTGATCCTTCATCACGGCCGCGTGGCCACCGTCAACGTCGACAATGCCGTGGCCCAGGCTCTGGCCGTCCGTGATGGCCGAATTTTGCGTGTCGGGACCAACGACGAAGCGCTTGCCACGCGCGGGCCTAACACGGAACTCATCGACCTCCAAGGCCGGCTGGTGATCCCGGGGCTGATTGACTCGCACGTTCATCCGACCGGGGCCTGTCTGACCGAGTTCGACCATCCGATCCCGCCGATGAACACGATTGCCGATGTGCTCGACTATCTTCGTGGCCGCGCCGCCGTGGTCAAGGCGGGCGATTGGATCGTGCTGCGCCAAGTGTTCATCACCCGGCTCAAGGAACAGCGCTACCCAACGCGCGCCGAGTTGGACGCCGCGGCACCCAACAATCCGGTTGTCTACGCCACCGGTCCCGACGCCAGCGTCAACTCGCTGGCCCTCAAGCTGAGCAACATCGACCGGGATACCAAGACCTCGGGGGGGGCCAAGATCGAGCGCGACGCCAATGGCGATCCGACGGGCATCTTGCGCAGCGCTTCACATTATTTGAAGACCAAAGCCGTGTCGCGCAAGCCTACCCAGGCCGAAGCCGACGAACGCCTGCGCACGCTATTCGCCGATTACAATTCGGTGGGTATCACGGGCATTGTCGACCGCGACTGTTCGCCGGGTGCAATTGCTCAATATTCGCGGCTGCGCGACCAAGGTGAACTTTCGATCCGTATCGCGGTCTCGCACGGAGTCAGCAATCAGCTTTCGGTGGAAGACTTGCGAAAGAAGATAGCCGAAATCGCGGCTCACCCGCTGCGCAAGCCTGACCCCTGGCTGCGAATCATTGGCATCAAGATGTACCTGGACGGCGGAATGCTCACCGGCAGCGCCTATATGCGCGAACCGTGGGGTTTGAGCAAGATCTACTCGATCGACGATCCACGCTACCGTGGGCTGCTGTACATCGAACCCGAGGTGCTCGTGCCGGTCGTCCGCGCCACGGTTGAGTCGGGCATGCAATTCACCGCCCATAGCGTTGGCGACGGCGCGGTCCACACGCTGCTCGACGCCTATGAAGAGGTGAATCGCTCGACGCCGATTGCGCCGACCCGGCCGAGCATTACCCACGCCAACTTTCAAAGCCGCGAAGCGGTTGAAAAGGCGGCCCGGTTGGGAGTGATGTTCGATATTCAACCAATCTGGTTGTATTTGGACGGCCATACGTTGCTGGCTCAGTTCGGCTATGACCGGCTGCGGTACTTTCAGCCGTTGAAGAGCTTGTTCGCCGCCGGCGTGAATGTCGGCGGTGGGTCCGATCATATGCAGAAGATCGGCGCGCTGCGGGCCGTGAATTCGTACGATCCGTACTTGGGGATGTGGATTGCCATCACGCGCCGCGGGCGCGACCTGGCCGAGCCGTTGCACCCTGAGGAAGCGTTGACTCGCGAGCAGGCGTTGCGGATGTATACGATCAACAACGCGAGGTTGATGTTTCTGGACGATCAGATCGGTTCGCTCGAGGTGGGCAAACAGGCCGACTTCGCGGTGTTGAGCCGCGACTTGCTGACCTGTCCTCTGGACGAGATTGTCAAGATTCGCCCGGTGCGGACGTACGCCGCCGGGAAGTTGGTGTTCAAGAAGGATTAACACATTCGGCTATTCGCCATCCCTCCCACCGGGAGAAGGTGGCCGGAACGCCGGATGAGGATCATGTCACAAACTATTTGAAGGCGGAGATCAAACGATGCAGCTTCGATTTGTTAGCACGTCATTGTTGTTGTCAGGTCTGTTGGCGTTGGTGGCCCAAGCTGCCGACAAGCCCGAGCCTGCCACGCCGAGCGAGACCATTCACTTGTTCAATGGCAAGGATCTGACCAACTGGTACACCTGGCTCAGCGATACCAAGCGGGAAGACCCCAAGCGCGTCTTCACGGTCCACGACGGCCTGTTGCACATCTCGGGCGATGGGCTCGGCGGCATCTACACCGAGCGCGAGTACAAGAACTACCGTCTGGTCACGGAATTCAAATGGGGCCCGCGCACTTGGAAACCTCGCGTCGAAAAGACCAAGGATTCCGGTGTGTTGGTTCACGGGGTAGGCCCGGATGGCAACTATAACGGCGCATGGCCCGCTTCGATCGAAGCTCAGATCATCGAAGGAGGCATCGGCGATTTCATCGTCGTGCCAGGCAAATACGAGGACGGCTCGTCAGTGCCCATGAGCTTGACCTGTGAAGTGACCAAGGACCGCGACGGCGAAAGTGTGTGGCACAAGGGGGGCGAAAAGAAGACGTTCACCAAGGGGCGCGTCAACTGGTGGGGACGCGATCCCGACTGGAAGGACGTGCTCGGCTTCCGCGGCAAGCAAGACGTCGAAAGCCCGGACGGCCAGTGGACGCAAATGGAAGTCGTCTGTGACGGCGGCCGGGTGACGATCTATGTCAATGGCACGCTGGTGAATGAAGGCTTCGACGCCTTTCCCTCGGCCGGCAAGATCATCGTGCAGACCGAATACGCTGAGATCTTTTTCCGCAAGATCGACATGCTGCCGCTGAAGAAGTAAGCCGAGCGTGCGCTGGAGTTTGCTCAACACAAGCCCAGGGGTCTCATCCCCTGGGCTTTTTGTTTACGTGCGTCGGCCTGAGAGGAATGATTCCTTGAACCTTACTGCGCTGCGCCCGCCTTCTCGAGCAATTTCATTTCCAGCGTCCCGTTCGAGCCGAGTGCCTCGCGAAAGCCCGAGCCGAGCAGCCACTGGCGGGCGTTGGAATCGCCCTTCAGCGTCATGTCCCAAAAGGCCGTCGTGCTGCCGCGGATCAGCTTTTGAAATACCTCGTCCTGCTCGGGCGAGACCTTGCCGCGCATGGCGCGCAGGCCCTTGCCACGCGGGCCGCCAAAGACCATGTGATCTCCGCCGTTCAAAATCAGCAGCAACTTGTCGGCCTGGGAAATGTTGTCATACGGCACGCGCCGATCGGCCGGCTTGGTGTCGCCGATCGGGCTGTCGTCCAGCGTCCCGGTCATGGCATAGATCGGGATCGTGATCTTGCCGTAGACCTGGTCGAGCTTTTCCATGCGCTTTGGCGCTGGCGCGCTCATTGGAATGGCCGCTTTGACTCGCGGGTCGCCGAGCGATTGTTGCCCCGCGGGTGTCAGGAACACCTGGCCGGCGATGGCCATTGTCGTATAGCCGCCGAACGAGTGCCCGGCCACGCCGACATTGGCCACGTCCAAGCGACCTTTCAACGGCGAGTCATCGGAGTTCAACCGCGCCAACTGGTCGATGGCAAAGCTGACATCGCGCGGCCGGTCGAGCGCGTTGCGCAAATCGGCGGCCGACTTTCTGAGGGCTTCCATCGGGTTGGCCTGGCCGCGAAACACGTCGGTGTCGCTGCCGATGTGCGTGACGTGGATCGAGACATAGCCGTGGCCGGCCCATTGATTGCCCAGGTGGCTGTACCCCTCGCGCGACCCGCCAAGCCCGTGCGAGAAAATGATCACCGGCAGTTTCTCACCCGAGGTGGGGAAATAGATTTTGACCGGCACGTCCCGATCGCGCTTCTCGTCGTGCCAGGTGTAGCTGACCGTGGCCACTGGGCTGGGGCCCGCTTGCTCGAAAAACGCCGTCAACGGATCGCTGGGTTCCGAAGCCCAAGCCGGCGCGGCCAGTGACAGGGCAGCAAAGACCAGGAACAATGCACGAGCCAAACAATAGCGGTTCACGGAGAGCCTCAAGAGTGGAGGGAACCAACGGGCACAGCGCCTCACCCATGATAACGCCGGCCACACCCGCCCGGTTACACGTGAGCGGCCACATTTACGACGAGTGGGCCAATTGCCCGGCTTTGACGACGCCCCCTTGCATGACGGCGACGAACTTTTCGCGCCGCTGCAGCAGGGTGATATCGGCCGTCACGTTGCCATCGACCACCAGCACGTCGGCCAGCTTGCCCGCTTCGAGAGTTCCCAACTCGTGGCCGCGTCCCATGATTTCGGCCCCCGTCTTCGTCGCGCAAGTGATCACTTCCAACGGGCTGAAGCCGACGTAGCGGACGAAGAATTCGAGTTCTTTGGCGTAGTCTCCGTGCGGGTTCCAGGCAAAGCCGTAGTCGCCCCCCATGCCCAGGCGGCCGCCGGCCTTGAGAATGCGCCGGGCGCTTTCGGCGCCCCCTTCGAGCGTTTCGCGGTGGCCATCGATCACTCGTTGCGACATGCCGAACTCGGGGCCGTGTTCAATGCTCGCTTGTTCAAAGTAGAGCGCCGGCACCACGGGCACGTCGCGATTCAACAACAGTTCCAGTGTTTCGTCATCGATGAACATTCCATGTTCGAGTGCGTCGTAGCCGGCCAAGAGCGCGTTCTTGATCCCCTCGGTCGCCCGGCAGTGACCGGTAACCTTAAGGACGTGATTATGGGCAGTTTGCACCACCGCGTGCATTTCCTCGAACGTCATGCAGAGCGTGTGATGATCGTTCACGTCGGGCGCGGCGGCGGGTGCGCCGGCCAAGCCCAAGTCGCCCGCGGCGCCGTTGCCCAAAGGCGTGGCGTTGAAGCCGGCAAGTCCGAAGTTGAAAGTCGTGCTCATCGACCAGTCGGAAGACGATGCGCTGATGGGTGTGAAGGTCGACAGTGAAGGACGCCTGTTCGTCGGATGACGCGAGGCGGTGTTTGTCTATGAGCCGCGCGAAGACGGCCTGTATCATCCGCGCCGCAAGCTGTGTGAGCTGCCCCAAGACTCGATCGTGATCGGGATCGAGAGGAGATGCGAGAGAGTGGAGATTAGAAGCCTTGTGTCTAGGTGTCCATCAGACCCTTGGCCATTGAGGCTTAGGATTCCTGTTCGTTCCTCATTCTCCGTGCAAACCTCCGCGTCTCCGTGCCTCCGTGGCTTGTCTTTCATTCAGCGCTGATAAAGCGCTCGCGCTTCCGGCAGCGGGTACTCGACGATGCTCACGTCCTGGCCGGCTAGCGAGACCAGCCGTTGCCAGCCGCGGGTGACCAGGCTTTCGCGCTCGCGGACGAACTGGGGGTCGAGTTGCCGCTTGTCGAACGGTCCTTCACAGGTGATCGGCTCGAACCGCTCGTCGACAATGAATTGCGCCAGTGCTGGGTTGCAGCGGATGTGACGCTCGCGCGAGGTGTGCAACGTCTCGGGGTCGGCCATGCCGATCACGAACCGCAGGTACAGGTCGCTGTCGACCATCTCCTCGACGTCGCCGCCGCAAACGTCACACAGATAGCCTTCTTCACACCGCATCGAGCGCTTGCTCCCGGAAGAATCATGCAAAGCGCTCAATTATAACAGACGTCACATTTACGTCTTGCTCTCATCGATCAGATTGTCGCCGCGCTTGACGTTCGACTCGGCGTCGGCGACCAGGGCCTCGTCCAGCCCGCGCCCCAGCGTATTGCCCGAGACAAAGTTCGCCCGGCCAGCGCCGCGGAAGCAAACGGCCGCACGCATCATCTTGTCGGTGCGGGTCTCGACGATGGTGCTCCCCGAGACATTCACTCGGTTGCTCTTTTCCACGAGCAAGGCGTAGGGCTGCCCGTCGAGAATCTGACAGCCCGAGACCGTGGCCCGGTCGCAATCGGTCAACTGGACCAGCGCTTCGCGCTGGGCGTCGACCGCGTCCAGAACGGTGTTCTTGCCGGCCAGCGCGTCTTGCACGATGTTATTGCCGAACAAGACATCCTGACTTTCCTTGATCTTCACGCCGGTACACAGTTCCTTGTCGCCATAGTCGCTGTTGTGGTCGAAGCTGTTGCCGGTGACGGTGATGTTCTGCGAACCTTCGATCAACATGTTGCCGCGGTGGCCGCTGTAGAGCGTGTTGCCCGTCACGGTAATGCCGCGGCAATCGGCGATGTGCAGATTGACCTCTTCGCTCCCCAGCACGTTGTTGGCCAGGGCAATGATGCCGACCTTGCGATTGTTGTCCCGGTTCAGACCCAGCAACCGCACGTTCGCGCCGCCGGGGCTGTACTTGGCCTGGATTGTATTGCTGACGATCGTCACTTCGCGGACGCTGCTGCCGGCCTTGCGGCAGTCGATCAACAGATCGGCGCTGGTCGGAGCGTTCACGTCGAAGTTGTATTCGATGTCATTGCCGGTGATGTGCAAGTTGCGAATCTCGGAGCCGCGGATGACGATGCCCCCTTGCAGGCAGTAACTGATGTGCGAGCCGATGATGATCGCCTGGTGCAGATTCAGATCATCGAAGTACACGCCGATGCCGTGATTATTGTAAAGGTGGCAATGCGAGATCAGCACGTTGCGACAGCGGCGGCGGACGTGGATGGCGTGGTTCACCTTGCGGATCAGCACTCCGGTAAACGTCGGTTGCATCACGCCGTCGATCAGAATGCCGCCGGCCTTCTCGGTCGTCCCTTCGATCTCCAAGTTCGAGACCGTCGGCATCCGCTCCTTGCGCCAAACATCGTGCGAGAAACCTGCTGGGTCGGCGTTCTTGTCGTGGGTGCCGACGATGTGAAACGCCGGGCCTTCGCCGGCCATGATGATCTTGGGCGTCCCCGCCGCGCCGGTGATGGCCAGCCGGCCAGTCTTGGCCAGATCGACCCGCACCGTCCGTCGCAGCAGATACGTCCCCGGTGGGAATTCGACCGGGCCTTCCCCTTGGGCAATGGTGTGTTCCACGGCCTCGGTGTCGTCGTTCTGGCCGTCGCCGGCCGCGCCGAAATTGCGAACGTCGCTCATGGTGTACGTGCCTGGGGGTGGGTGCGATGGGAAAGGGAAGCCGCGCGTGGCGTAGCGGCGCGCGGGTCGGCTCCCGTTATAGTCCGAATCGGCGCGCGGGGAAACGAAAATCGCCTCGGGATCATCTGCTGCACCACGCCGCGCATCGCCACGGGAATGTTCCCGACCGGGCCACCGTGCAGGGCCGTGTTCAACGCCAATAATCGCGGGTCGCCGGCCTTGAGCTCGCCGCCGTACTCTCGCTTCATCGCTTGCTTGAAATCGCGCAGCGCGAACCCGGTGCTAATATCCTGGGCCGTCTCGAACTGGGCCATTTGTTCCTTATGGATGAACGCCTCTTGCGGCAAATCGCCGCGCGACGTGAGGAAATGCCGTGCCAGCGAGCCGACCTGCTGGCCCGCTTCTTTCAGCCGCGGCCCCAAATTGGTTTCGCCGTCGGCGGCCTCGCTACTGCTGGCTTTTGGCTTGATTTCCTGATCGCCCGAGCCGATACTTTTTTCTTGGGAAGGCCCGCTTGTTTCAGGACCGCTCGGCAACTTGTCGCCAAGCACCTGGTTTGGATGGCGGGCCTTCTCTTTTTCTTCCGCCTGGTCGCTTTCGAGCAGTTGCCAGTAGTACCAATGCCCGTTTTTGTCTTGGGCAAACGTCAGGTGGGCCACATCGCGATGGCCAGCAATCTCCACCGGCACTCGAAAATAGTGAAAACGATCGTATCCCGGCTCGTCAGCAGGGGCGCTGTCCACGTACTCTGCACGCTCAATTAGCTCGGGAGCTTTGGCCAATAGCTGCATACGGCGAATGTCGCCGCTGAAACTTTTGATTTTCCGAAGGCCGTTGCGAGAAAAAAAGACCGGAGTTTTGGTTGCGAGATTGATGAATGGATGCCCACGAAAGTGGGACATGGCATATTCATAAACCGTCTCGCGAAACTTCTCTGGGTCGGACGGGTCTCCCAGTTCGTCCCCCTTAATGACAACCGGCGGTCCTAGCTGAGTTCCTTCAGCAGGTCCGGCCGGTCGTTCAGGTACGCCCGCGCGTTGACCTTGGCCCACCGCCGCGACGCTTCCTTGCGCAGTTCCCAGCGTTGTTCGCTGGTCAGTCCCGGCGCGTTTGACAGCGGGTCCGAGCGGAGTGTCTGATCCAGATGATCCAGAATCACTTCCTGAGGATCCCTCTCCCCATTCTCCCGGCTGACCTTTGCCTGCTTCCTGTTGCACAACGGCCCTGATGCCTCTGAGTCGATCCAGGGCGACTCGCATCGCCTCCGACATCGGCGTGTATAAGCCGAATATCTTTCTGATTGCATATTCTAGGCGTTCGGCCAGCGTCGGCTTGTCGCTGCGCAGTTTCTTCTGGAACTTTGGGTCAAGAAAAAACTTGCCGCCCATCGTTGCGATCCCCTCACTGCGGCGGAGTTCGGGGTTGCTCCGAATTGCTTGCAACATGTCTGACGCTACTGGGCTTCCATTTTTTTCGTCAGCTTCTAGGCGTTTTTCATAATAATCAGACCACTGTTTGACGTATTCATCGTCAAACGCTGGGTCTTGATCGATTCCAGTGGCATGAAACACTTCGTGCATGGTTGCCTCAGTCAACGCCGCGTCAGTGGCGTTGTGTGGCAGAAAGATGGCTTTTCCAAGCCGGAATGGACTTTTCAATCGCCCGTTACTGTCCTCAAAAAACACTGGAATTGCCCCGAAGCTCTTGGCGAGATATTGCAAGTCCTCCTGAATGTCGCCGGTCGCCTCCTTGGGGTGCAATTCAATTCCGTATTTCTGTTTGACGTAGATAATTGCCCTAGCAACGTCGAGGTGATTTACCTTAATGGGCTGCTTGACTTCCTGCCCCACCTCATTGGTAGTCGAGTTTTCGCCGTGAATCGCCTGGTCGAGGGCCGCTTGCCAGTTGCGTTGATCGACGCGAATCTCCGCGCTGTCATCCTGGTTGTCCAGCCAGTGCCGCGTGCCTGCGGTGGCCTCGTGATCGGCCACGCGGATTTTACGGCCGGCCAGGGTGTAGTAGCGGCTGCCGCTGTCGCTTTCCTTGTCCAGGGTCGCCCCGGCCGCGCGTAACGCCCGATCGGTTTCCTCGAAACCCTCGTTAATGGCCTCTTCTTGCGCGTCGCTACGAGTCTCTGAGTTGGCCCGTTGCTTCGCTGCCATGCGTTGAGCGAAGTTCTGCTTCGGTACCGGCACGCCCATCAGTTCACGCATGATCGGCGACAACTCGCTGCGCAAGTGTCCTTGCCCCAGTCGCTGGAGCTTGGCCTTGGCCTGGCTGCGAGTTAGCCCTTCCGCCACGCTATCGGCCGCGAACTTGCGCAGGTCGAATCCGCCTGCGACAGTGTTCGACTTGATTTCGCCGGGCCGCTGGCCGATACTTGGACTGGCGCCTTCCTCTGCAACATGGGTCGCACGGTCACCATGCCGTGTCGTTTCGGACGTTGGGTCTACGGGCGGAGGGGGCGTCTTTCTTTTCCATAACGACTTGGCGGCAAGTTCATTTTTTGCTTGCCGAACTTCCTCGACGTAGTATGTCGTGCCGTTGAACCGTTTCTCGTAACGAATGAGCGGTTGCCCGAGGTTGCTCACCCCCGCGGCAGTAACGCGATCGGGCGAAGCGAGAATTTCCGGAAGACGTTCAAAGTCCGCGTCGCCGATAGGTTCCTGGCCCCGAAGCCTTTCCTGTTCGCTGCCGTGCTCCGCCAAGATGTGGCGGTAGGCGGAGCCATCAAGTACATGATGAAAGCCGCTGACATCACCATTGGCGGCGGTCGAGATCGCCTGCACTTGATCGGCAGTAACCTGCCCTAGGTCGACAGCCTGTCGTGGAGCGTGGGCGGCCGACTTGCTGGCCGCATCGATAAACGACCCCATCGAGGCATGCCAAGTTCGCGACTTCCACGGCCGCCACGCTGGCCCTAGCTGAGTTCCTTCAGCATATCCGGCCGACCGTTCAGGTACGCCCGGGCGTTCACCTTGAACCACCGCGCCTCGGCTTCCCGCCGTAGCTCGCGTCGCTGCTCGTTCGTCAGCCCCGGCGCGTTCGACAGGGGGTCCGAACGGAGTGTCTTCGAAAGATGATTCAGCATCGTCTTTCGGGCCTGCTCCGGAGTCAGCTTGCTCATGTTCTGGTCCCGGCGACTCGTAATGGTGACGGGCGTAATCGACCACGCCCGGATTGTCCAGTTCCAGCGGCCCCCGCTTGCCTTCCTTGAGTATATCCCAAATCTGTTTGCTGACACGAGTCGAGTCGGTGTCGGTAATCCCCAGCGGAGCGTGCAGGTCGGGATTATTCAGCACGGTATGCACCGCGTCGTCCGCGCGAGCATCCGAAAGCCAGGCCAACTCCTTGTACCGCAGTTGAGCGGGCTGCTGGTAAGGCAAGTCACCACGATACCGTTACTTCGCGGCGGCGATGAGCTTCAACGTCTCGTCCAGCACCAATCCATTGGTGGCAATCGCCTCGGGCGCATAGATCGTCGGTCGCCCTTGCCAGTCGGTGAACGTGCCGCCGGCTTCCTCGAGCACCGGCTGCAGCGCGGCGCAATCCCACAGGTTCATCTTGGGATCGACGCACAGCTCGGCCCGCCCGGTCGCGACCAGCAGATAGCCGTATGCGTCGCCCCAGGTGCGCGTCAGCCGGGCCGCCGACTGCAAGCGCATCCAGGCCTCGCCGCGCCCCATGTCGTAATACGTCTTCACCTCTGACGTGACGAACAACCCTTCGCCAAGCGTTTTCTTTTCCGAGACGCGGGCGGCGACCGGCTCGCCGGCCCCCAGGACGTACCAGGCCCCATGCCCCACGGCGGCGTAGGCCAACTCGTTGAGGGCTGGAATGTTGATCACGCCGACGACGCTGCGCCGTTCGTACTCGACGCCGACCAGGTTGGCGTAGATGGGGACGCCCGAGATGAAGCTCTTGGTCCCGTCAATCGGGTCCAGAATCCAACGAAAGCCCGACGTGCCCGACTTCTCGGGGAACTCTTCGCCCAGGATGGCGTCATCGGGGAACTCGGCGGCAATCTTTTCACGCAAAAACAGCTCGGCGTTCTTGTCGGCCACGGTCACCGGCGATTGGTCCCCTTTAAGCTCGACGGCCAGCGTGGCGTTGCGATAGTACCGCAGCGTCAGGGCGCCCGCCTCGAGCGCGATGCGAATGGCGAATTCCTGGCGACGGAGCAACTCGGGCGCTTTCATCGGTCGGCACTCGCGCTGGGGGTAATGGGATGAACTAGTGCTGCAGCTTCTTGTACTTGAAACGGTGCGGCTGGTCGGCTTCAATGCCCAGCCGTTCGCGCCGCTGTTCGTGATAGGTGGCGAAGTTCCCTTCGCACCAGTGGACATAACCCTCGCCTTCAAAGGCCATGATGTGCGTCGCCAGCCGGTCAAGGAACCAGCGATCGTGGCTGATCACCACCACGCAACCAGCAAAGTTGGTGATGGCTTCTTCGAGCGCTCGCAGCGTGTCGACATCCAAGTCGTTGGTCGGTTCGTCGAGCAGCAGCACGTTCGAGCCGCGCCGCAACAGCTTGGCCAGTTGGACCCGGTTGCGCTCGCCACCCGAGAGAGTGCCGACGAGCTTTTGCTGGTCGGTGCCCGCGAAATTGAACCGGGCCACGTACGACCGGGCGTTCATCCGCCGGCCGCCGACATCGAACGTGTCGTGACCTTCGCTGATTTCCTCGAAGACGGTCTTGTCGGGGTCGAGCGCGTCGCGGTTTTGATCGACATAGCCCAGTTCGACCGTCGGGCCCACGCGCACCACGCCCGCGTCGGGCTGTTCGGTGCCGACCAGCATTCGGAATAGCGTCGTCTTGCCGACGCCGTTGGGACCGATGACACCCACAATGCCGCCGGCTGGCAAGCGGAAGCTCAGGTTCTCGATCAATACCTTGTCACCATACGCCTTGGTGACGTCCTTGCACTCGATGACCAGATCGCCCAGGTGCTTGCCCGAGGGAATTTGAATCTCGATTTCGTCTTCGTGGTCCAACTCGGCCTCGGCGGCCAGCTTTTCATAGGCCGTGATGCGGGCCTTGCTTTTGGCTTGCCGCGCGCGGGGGGCCATGCGAATCCATTCGAGTTCTTTCTCGAGCGTCTTCTGCCGGGCCGAGGCTTGCTTCTCTTCGAGCTTCAGCCGGTCTTGCTTCTGCTTGAGCCACGACGAGTAATTCCCTTCCCAGGGAATGCCTCGGCCGCGGTCGAGTTCCAGAATCCATTGCGCCGCGTTGTCCAGGAAGTAACGATCGTGCGTCACGGCCACGACGGTGCCGGTGTATTCGGCCAGGTGCCGCTCGAGCCAGGCGACGCTTTCGGCGTCGAGGTGGTTGGTTGGCTCGTCCAGCAACAGCAAGTCGGGCTTCTGGAGTAGGGTCTTGCATAGGGCGACGCGCCGCCGCTCGCCACCCGACAGATTGCTGACGTCGGCGTCGCCGGGCGGAAGCTGCATGGCGTCCATGGCGATTTCGAGCGTCCGGTCCAGCTCCCAGGCGTTCGAGGCGTCGATCTTGTCCTGGACGTCGGCCTGGCGCTTGAGGAGCTTTTCCATCTCCGCGTCCGACATCGGCTCGGCGAAGCGGGCATTGATCTCGTCGTACTGCTTGAGCAGGTTGCGGATCGGCGCGACGGCTTCCTCGACGTTCCCCAGGACGTCCTTCTCGGGGTTCAGTTGCGGTTCTTGCGGCACGAAGCCCACGGTGAACCCGTTGGCCAACTCAGCCTTGCCGTCGAACTGCTGGTCGACGCCGGCCATGATCCGCAGCAGGGTGCTCTTGCCCGAGCCGTTGCGTCCCAGCACGCCGATCTTGGCACCGGGGTAAAAGGCCAGCCAGATGTCCTTGAGAATCTCGCGCTGACCAATCTTCTTGGTCAGCTCGTTGATCTGAAAAATGTATTGTTGACCCATCGTGATCCGCAGCCAGTAAGTCAGAAATCTTTGACCCGAGCCACGATTTTACCGGGCCACACGCCGATTGGGCAGGGGGAGCAAAGGGCGCTGCTTGTTAGGGAATCGTATGTGCCATCGATGAATGGGAAGTAGGGCGTTTAGGAAAACTGCTGCCACATGCCCGTCTCGCCGGTGACCTTGGCATCAAGCTTCCAGCGCTGCGGATGAAACAGCCGGGCCATCAGTTCCAGGCTGTCGACCAGTCGCGGCCCCGAGCGGTTGAACAGCGCATCGCCGTCGCAGGCAAAGACTCGCCCCGTTTGCACGGCTCGCAAATCTTGCCATCCCGGCTTGGTGCGCAGCGATTCCGCCTCGGCAAGTGTCCGTTCCAAGTTGAACCCGCAGGGCATGATCAGAATCACGTCCGGATCGTTCGTGACCAGCGACTGCCACGGCGTGTACGTGCTGTGCTGGCCGCCGACCGACAATTGCTGGCGACCGCCGGCCATCTCGATCATCTCGGGCATCCAGTTGGCCGCGATCATCAATGGCTCGATCCATTCGATGCAGCCGACCGTGGGACGCTCGCTCGCCGGCACATCGGCCGTGCGTTCGACCACCTGGGCGATGCGCTCGCGCAGCCGGGCGACGTAGTCCTTGGCGGCTTCGGCCCGATCGACGGCGCGACCGACGCGCAGAATGTCGCTCAGCACGGCTTCGAGCGAGTAAGGATTCAGCGCCACGACCGGCACGCCCGGCAGCGGCCCCTGGGGGGCGACGACTTGCAACACGTCGTCATACTTGACGGCACAGACATCGCATTGGGCCTGGGTCACGATCAGATCGGGGCGCAGCGAGGCCAGCAACTCGGTGTCGATCGAGTACAACGGTTCGCCGGCCGCGAGCATGGTCTGCACCTGGGCGTCGATCGAGGCGCTCGAAGCCGCCGCGGCGATGCTGGTCCGCGTGACGCGCGGTTTGCTCAGGCACTCGGGGGGGAAGTTGCACTCGTGACTGACGGCCACGATCTGGTCCCCCAGGCCGAGGCCATAGAGCATTTCGGTAGCGCTCGACAGCAACGAGGCAATCCGCTGCAACCGTGCTCCGGTTTTGAGTTCGCTTGCCGCGCTCATCGTCAACTCGCAGGAAATGGAACGATCCGCCTGGTCCGACTCTACTGGAATGGCCGTCTACTGGATAGTCGCTGGTTTCGCAGTCGTTGGGTTGAATTACCCATCGCCAGGCCGAACAATAGGTCAACACGCCGTGCCACCGTTCGAGGAGACCGCCAATCATGCGGATGTATTACGACAGTCGATGGGTCGACAAGGCCGAGCAGATCGAGGTCCGCAATCCGTTCGACAGCACGCTGATCGACACGGTTCCCAAGGCCGACACGGCCGACATCGATCGGGCCTTGGCTGCTTTGGTGCATGGCGCCGAGGTGATGCGCCGCACGACGGCCTATGACCGGTCCAAGATTCTGCATCGCGCGGCCGAGTTGCTGGCCAGCCGTGCCGATGCCTTTGGGCGCACGATCAGCAGCGAGGAAGGCAAGACGCTGGCCGAGGGACGGTTCGAGGTCTCGCGCGCGGCCGAGACGTTGCAGCTTTCGGCCGAAGAGGCCAAGCGGCTGGGTGGCGAGGTGCTGCCGTTGGACGGAGCGCCTGGCGGCGCTGGCAAGCTGGGGTTCACGCTCCGCGTGCCGTGCGGCGTGGTCGCGGCGATCACGCCGTTCAACTTTCCGTTGAACCTGGTTTGTCACAAGGTCGGGCCAGCGCTGGCGGCGGGAAATGCCGTGATGCTGAAGCCCGCGAGCGATACGCCGCTCACCGCGTTGAAGCTGGTCGAGTTGCTGCTCGAAGCGGGCTTGCCGGCCGAGGGGATCGCTTGCCTGGCGGGCTCGGGTAAGACGGTGGGTGACGCGATTGCGCGCGATCCGCGGGTGCGCAAGATCAGCTTCACCGGCAGCCGCGACGTTGGCGAACACCTGTGCCAGGTCGCGGGCCTGAAGCGCATCACCATGGAACTCGGCTCGAACAGCCCGTTGGTGATTTTGCCCGACGCCGATATGAAACGAGTGGCCGATGCGGTCATCGCCACCGGCTATGGCAACGCCGGCCAGGTCTGCATCTCGGCGCAGCGTGTGATCGGCGTTGGCAATGCTTACGACGCGCTGGTCGAGACGTTGCCAAGTCGTGTGAACTCGCTGGTGTTTGGTAACCAGTTGGATGAGAAAACTCAGATGGGGCCGATGATCCGCGAGGGGGATGCCGTGCGCGTCGAGCAATGGATCGGCGACGCGGTACGTGGTGGCGCCAAGGTGCTGGCTGGCGGTACGCGGCGCGAGTCACTTGTTGCGCCGACGCTGGTGGCCGACGTGGCGCCCGAGATGCGCATCAGTTGCGACGAGCTGTTCGGGCCGGCCGTGGGGCTGACCCGAGCGGCGGATGTCGAGTCGGCTATTCGATTGGCCAACGATTCACGCTATGGGCTCAGCGCTGGTGTGTTTACCCAATCGCTCGACGCGGCGCTGCGCTTTGCCCGAGAGGTCGAGTCAGGCAACATTCACATCAACTG
This sequence comes from Planctomycetota bacterium, assembly GCA_018242585.1. Classification (NCBI taxonomy): domain Bacteria; kingdom Pseudomonadati; phylum Planctomycetota; species Planctomycetota bacterium. The sequence continues at coordinate 106,122 of JAFEBQ010000004.1, read as the reverse complement.
GGGCCCTGCGTGGCGCGCCGACCTGATGCCCTACGGCGGCCTGAAGGAAAGCGGCTTCGGCAAGGAAGGGCCGAAGTACGCGATCCACGAGATGACCGAGCTGAAGACGGTGGTCATCCACGGAGTGTGAAGGCTTTTTCGCTATAATACCTCAAGGAATATTGGTCGGTGAACCAAGCCCTTGCCGTGTTTGGTCTGTAAGGCCAAGACGGTGAAACAAGCGAACGGACAAGCTATACTGACGGAGTGGAGACTTGCCAATGAGTTACCAATTCCCGCCTGACCTCGAGAAGCTTGTGCAAGACCGCATGGCCGCCGGAGGTTATGCTTCGGAGGACGAAGTTCTTCGAGACGCCTTGCGTGCGCTAGGAGCGTTCGATCACTCGGCAGCAGAGATGGACGACGAATACCGAAACACGGTAGCCGCGGTTCAAGAAGGCGCGGTCGATGCCGACAACGGGCGCGTCCGGCCGTTACGTGTTCTGATCGAAGAGCACCGCAACCAGTCTTAACAATAAGGCTGCCTCGTGCGATTCGACGTTGTTCTCACGGCACGGGCGATTCGCGATCTTGAACGCGCGCGCGATTATTTGCGGCAAGCGGCGCCCGAGGCTGCTGATCGCTGGTATGGAAACTTTCTGACGGCGCTGTTGAGGTTAGAAGTAAATCCTGAGTCGCGTTCCTTGGCACCGGAGAGCGCCGAGTTTCCGTTCGAGCTGCGCCAATTCCTGTTTCGGACGAAGAGCCGATTTGCCAATCGCGCGCTCTATCGAATCGTCGGCAAGGAAGTGCAAATCCTAGCTATCCGCCGCCCTGGTCAGCCGCTGTTCACTCGCGAAGAACTGGATTAGTCGCCCGTATCTCGGGTGAGCTTCGTACATCGATCAGTGCTTGGCCAAACACTTCTGGCCCGGATTTGACCGGCTCGACTAACGCGACGACAATAACGGCAGATGGACGGCTTCGTTTCTTCGCACGCCGAGTAGCGCCATGTTGCAGCGTTGGTTTTTAATTCTGTCAGTCGTGATGATGTCGGGATCGCTGCCGCGCCTGGCACGGACGGCCGAACTGCCCTCGCGGCCGAACATTGTATTCATCCTCACCGATGATCAGGGCTACGGCGATCTGTCTTGTCATGGCAACCCCACGCTGAAGACGCCGAACATCGATCGGTTGTACCGCGAAGGAGTCCACTTTTCCGACTTTCACGTCAGCCCGACTTGCGCACCGACACGCAGCGCCCTGTTCACCGGTCGGCACGAGTTCCGCAACGGCGTCACCCACACCATCGAAGAGCGCGAGCGGTTGACCCTGTCGGCCACGACCTTGGCCGAGGTGTTGAAGTCAGCCGGTTACACCACCGGTATCTTTGGCAAGTGGCACTTGGGAGACGAGGCCGAGTACCAGCCGAACCGGCGCGGCTTTGACGAAGTGTTCATCCACGGCGCCGGCGGCATCGGGCAAAGCTATCCGGGGAGTTGCGGCGACGCGCCGGGCAACAGCTACTTTGATCCTTACATTTTGCACAACGGCCGGTTTGAAAAGACGCACGGCTATTGCACCGACGTCTTCTTCGCCCAGGCGATGAAGTGGATCGACAGCGTCCGCGGCAAGCAGCCGTTCTTTTGTTACATCCCAACCAACGCACCGCACGGGCCGCTGGACGTGCGACCCGAGGACGAAGCCCGCTATGCCGGCAAGTCGCCCAACAAAAACGTCGCCAAGTACTTTGGTATGGTCGCCAACATCGACGACAACGTCGGCCGGCTGCTCGATCGGCTGGCCGCGTGGGACTTGGAGCGATCGACGCTGGTGATCTTCATGAATGACAATGGCGCGACCGTCGGGACCCAGGTCTACAACGCCGGCATGCGCGGCGCGAAAGGAACTCCCTGGCTCGGCGGCACGCGAGCGTCGAGCTTTTGGCGCTGGCCGGGCGCGCTACAGCCGGGGGAGTGCGACGCCTTGACGGCGCACATCGATTTTTTTCCCACGATCGCCGAACTGGCCGGCGCTTCGCTGACGGCCGAGGTGAAAGAGCAGGTCGCGGGGCGCAGCCTGGTGCCGCTGCTGAAAAACCACAACGCCGATTGGGCCGATCGTGTCCTGTTCACGCACGTCGGCCGCTGGCCGCACGGCAAGGCGGCCGAGTCGAAGTATCTGCGCTGCGGCGTGCGCGACAGCGCCTGGCACCTGGTCTGTACGACCAAGAACGGCGAGCGCGACTGGGAACTGTTCGACACCCGCAGCGACTACGGCGAGCAGATTGACGTGGCGGCGTCACACCCGGAAGTAGTGGCAAGGCTCGAAGCGGCCTACGATCGCTGGTGGGACTCGGTGCAACCGCAACTGGTCAACGAAACCGCTGTCGGTCCCGCCGAGAATCCGTTCAAGGTGCTGTTTCGCGACCAGATGGGCGCCGCGAAATAGTTAGCCCAATTCGGGCAATGGGGCATGCTCGTCGGTCAGGTATTGTGGCCGACCGGCCAGATCCTGGACGGGCGCCTGGTTGAGTTCGATTCCCAGGTGGCGATAGAGGGAAGCGAAGACTTCGCCAAAGTGGACCGGACGCTGCGCAATCGTGGCCCCCAACCGATCTGTCGCGCCGATCACTTGGCCCGTGCGGAAACCGCCACCAGCCAAGAGGGCGCAACCCACTTGCGGCCAATGGTCGCGGCCGGCGTCCTTGTTGATGATCGGCGTGCGGCCAAATTCGCCCCAGGCCACCACGGCCACGTCGCGGGCCATGCCGCGCGCGTGCAAGTCCTCGATCAAGGCCGAGAGCCCCTGATCGAATTGAGGGAGATGGGTGTCGCGCATGCCGTTGAAGTTATTGCTGTGGAAATCCCAGCGGCCAAAGTTCAAGGTGACGACGCGCACGCCGGCCTCGACCAGTCGGCGGGCCATCAAAAAGTGTTCCAGATTGCGCGGCGCGCCGTCCCCAAAGTTCTTGGAGTCTCCTTTTCCATAGCGCTCGCGAATCTGGGGCGATTCTTTCGACAGGTCGAGCGCATCAACCACGCGACTGGAAGTGAGCAGGCCGAACGCCTGTTGCGCGTACTCGTCAAAAGCGCTCATCGTGCCCGTCCGATCGGCTACACGGCGATATCGATCGAGCTTGGCAAGCAGCGTTTTGCGCTCGCGCAGCCGATCAACCGTGATGCCTTGCAACACCAGATCGTCCATTGTTTCGCCAAACGGCCGGAAGGCGGCATGGGCGGGCCCCAAGAACCCCGGCAATCCCGGCGATCCATAGGGCGGATGCCCCGCCTTGGGCGCCAAGCCCGCAAATGGCGGCACCGACGGGTCGGTGGGCCCCAACAATCGCGACACCACCGAGCCGATTGCCGGCCAGCCGCCGGGGGGCTGGCGCAGCTTGGAGCGGCCAGTGTAGCAAATGAACGAATCGTGGTCGCCGCTCGGCGAGCCGTGCATCGAGCGAATGGGCACCAGCTTGTCCATCATGCCGGCCAGCCGTGGCAAGTGCTCGCAAATGCGAATGCCAGGCACGTTGGTGTCGATCGGCTCGAACTCGCCACGGATTTCGCTCGGCGCGTTGGGCTTGAGATCAAACGTGTCTTGGTGAGACGGCGCGCCGGCCATGTAGACCATGATGATCGCTTTCGCGGAGCGACCGATCCCGGCCTGGGCCTCGCCGCGCAGTAGATCCGAAAGCGTCAGTCCGCCCAGACCTAAAGCGCCAAGCTTGAGAACATCGCGACGGGTGATTGGTCCGCGACAGCGGCTCGGTTGATTCATCGAATCACCAAATCCGAGGTAAAAGGGTTTCGGCGGGGGCGCGATTGACTCGTCGATGCGCGACGCGGGGGGCCGGCGGCAGGTAGGATCGACTGGTCCAGTGTCGCACAGACGGAAGAAAAGATCAACACTTGTTGATCGGTGCGATCGCAGGGCCGTTAAGCTGGCTGCGGAGAGTCCCGTTGGAACAGGGCACGACCCGTGAAGTGGCTAGCCTAGCGCATTTTAGAGTCGCGGGGATTCGTCCGCCGCTTGGGTCATGGTGCGCGGCGGCGCTTGGGGGCCGTAGTCGAGCGTCAATTCCGTGATCAACAGCGCGTGCGTCAGGTCGGTGCCCACCACGTTTTCGATCTGCGCCATCAGCAGCCGCTTCACTTCGCCGAGCTTAGTGTCCTCGAAGTCGGCGCCGCGCAGATTGCGGAGCGTCTCTTCCAGTTGCTGACGCAGGCGGAACTGGTGGAACGACAACTGCCGGCGGGCCATCTCATTACGCGGATCGTTCAACTCGACGTGCAATTGGAACCGCGCCCGCTTCAGCCCTTGCACGTGCGGCGCGGCTACGTACTCGAACTGCCCCAGCGACACCTCGGGAGACATCGCCTTGGGGGGCGCCAGGTGCGTTTGCAGATACCAATAGCCGATGGCGTGGGCGCCCAGCGACACGCTTAGCAGCGAGCCGATCCAATGCTGACGCAGCCAACCGCCGGCCCCGACGAGTCGGGTTTTCCAATTCGTGGCTGGCTTGGCCGCTGCTTCGGTTTTGGCTTCTTTGGACATCGGGTCACCTAGAACGCTGAGCTTTGAAAATGGCGAGCGCGGCACGTTGGGCCGTCGTAGTTCACTCGCCGATCTACCACCGCGCCTTACTATTCAAAGCTAGCACGCTCGGGAAAACACGGTGTTTTCGCACCCCGGTCGAGCGAACGATTTGCGGGCGCCCTGGTGTTTTGACGCGCGGCCTGCACAGTAAACGTCTCGTTTGCGAGCCGATTCTGCCGGTTGTGACGATTATCAACTCACACGCGGACAGTTATATTCACAGCTTGGGCTCGATCGGCCGCGCGGCGGTACGGGCCACTGGCAAACTCGACCCCCAGGAAAAAGTGGCGCAAGGCTGCGCCGCGGGTCGATGGCAGGACTTCTCGAAAGGCGTGTGCGGTGCCCGACAATCCGGTTCAGATTGGTTCTTACCGTTGCGGTCGTGGGCAGCCGCTCTTGGTCATCGCTGGACCGTGCGTGATCGAATCGCTTGAGCTGACACTGTCGATTGCTGGACGACTGCGCGAGTTGGCCGACACACTCGGCGTACAGTTGGTCTTCAAAGCTTCATTCGACAAGGCGAATCGTACCAGCGGCGCCGCTTTCCGCGGCGCGGGGCTCGACGGGGGCCTTGAAGTCTTGCAACGCGTGAAAGAAAAAACGGGCCTCCCCGTTACGACCGACATTCACGAATCACACCAGGCAGCCCCGGTGGCCGAAGTCTGCGACGTGCTGCAAATTCCGGCCTTCCTGGCGCGGCAGTCCGACTTGCTGGTCGCCGCTGCCAAGACCGGCCGCGTGGTCCACGTGAAGAAGGGGCAGTTCATGGCCCCCTGGGACATGCGCCACGTGGTCGACAAGCTGGCCGGCGCTGGTTGCTCGCGCGTGATGCTGTGCGAGCGAGGAACTTTCTTTGGCTATGGCCGGCTGGTCAACGACTTTCGCAGCATCAGCCAAATGCAAACTCACGGCGTGCCGGTGATCTTCGACGCCACGCATAGCGTGCAAGAGCCGGGGGGCCTGGGGGCGGCCACCGGCGGTAATCGAGCCTTTGTCGAGCCGCTGGCCCGGGCGGCCGTGGCCGTCGGCGTCGATGGCTTGTTCTTCGAGACCCATCCCGAGCCCGATCGCTCGCCCAGCGACGGTCCCAACATGGTCCCGCTGGCGGACTTTCCCGGGGTGTTGCAGCGGATACTTAAATTGCGCGCCGCGGTCGAAGCCTTGTGATTGGCGAATAGCGAAATGAACGACGACACGCTTCAGGACGACGCAGGCGCATCGCTCGCCGAACCGGCCAAGGTCGCGGCCCGGCGCGCGCCCACGGCCCAAGCCGTGTCGCTCGCCTGGCGCGGCAGCGCCTGGTACGAGTTGGCCGCGGTGATCGCCTTGTTGCTGGCGGCGTTGTTTCTGGGTTGCGACTCGAACGGCTACGAGACTCGTCACCGGACGCTAAACGAGGAAATTTCCGAAGAGTTGTTCAACAACGCATTCCAGTTGCTGAACGTGCTCGACGACTTCGAGACCGATGACGCCACGCAGCAAGTCGTCGACCGGCTCAATCAATGGCTCCTCGCCCAGCCGGCGACCAAGGATTGGCAAGTCGATCCGCTGGTCGACAGCTTGCCCAAGGCTTGGCGTGAGTCGGGGCCGATGCAAGGGCTGAACAATCAGACCTTCGCCAACGAAGACGGCCTGGTGCTGCAAGAGGCCGTTTGGCTGCGCGAGGCGGCACGTCATGCCGTCGATCGCGAGACGGAACCGGTGGCCCGGGCCGAACGCTTGTTCGATTGGACTATCCGTAACATTGCACTGCTGGAGAATCGCAGCGGCGAAACGACCAAGTTCGATTCGGTCCCTTGGCGAACAATGCTCCTCGGACGCGGCACGGCTGAAGAACGGGCCTGGGTGTTCACCCTGTTGGCTCGGCAACAGCAACTCGACGTCGTCGTGCTGTCGATCGGCGATCCGCAAGAGCTGACAAAGCTGCGTGTGTGGACGGCAGCGCTCGCCCACGAAGGGGAACTCTATTTATTCGATCCGCGGCTGGGGCTGCCCATCCGCCCTCGCGACGGCCGCGGCGTGATGACGCTGGCCCAACTGCGCGCCGATCGCGAGCGATTGTCGGCGCTTGGCATCGAGGGTGAGGCCTATCCACTGGCGCCGGCCGACTTGGATCACGTCGTCGCGCTGATTGAAGCGACGCCTCTCTATTTGTCCAGCAGGGCGCGGATTGTCGAACAGCGTTTGGCCGGCGCTCAACGGCTGGAACTGACCGTGGCCCCTAGCGTCATCGCTAAGCAGTTGCCGCAAAGCGCAGGCTTGATTGGCGTGCAGCTTTGGACGCGGCCACTCGCGGCGCGGCGGGCCTTGGCCCAGGTCGAGCGAGCGGCCGCATCGGCCGAGCTGACGCCGTTTCGCGAGGTGCCGGGCAAGCCCCTCTGGCACGGACGGATTCGCCACTTGTTGGGCCGATACACCGGCGAGCGCGGCGCGATCCATTACTACATCGAATGTCGCATCGCCGAGGAAGACCTGGCCGCCGCCACCCAGTCCCAGCAATTACCCCCTGACAAGCTCGCGATGTATCGCCGGATGAAAGAACAGGCCAGCTACTGGCTGGGGCTGATCTCGTGGGAGCGGGACAATTTCGACTCGGCGATCGACTATCTGCTGACCCGCACGTTGATCGCGACGCCGAAAGGCCCTTGGACGAGCGCGGCCCATTACAACTTGGGCCGGGTCTACGAGACGCAAGGAAACAACGTCGAGGCGGCCAAGCAGTTTCGCGCCGCCACCGGGCCACAACACCTGGGCAATCTGCTGCGAGCCCAGGCCCTGGGGGTCGCTCCCGCTGTACAGCCGACCGCGGCGCCGGGGCAGTGATCGGCCTCCTCGCGACCGGCGTCCGTTCGAGTTTTTCGCGGTTATGTTTCCCGCCGGTTAGCCCCGCGCCAATTGCGTACCCGATTGATCGCGTTACGATAGTAACGCGCGCCGGTTGCGATGGCTTGCCCGATCGCGCAACAATAGAAGCGTCGATCGTTACGAGGCCCGGCGTGTCGCCGGCATGGCATTGGTTCCGAGGCCCGCTTGGCTAGCGCTGAACGAATTGTTTATCGCGATCTCCGCTCCAGCGATTCGGTGGCCGAAATCACCGAGCTGCTGCACGAAGCCTACCGGCCGCACGCGGCCCAGGGGTTGCGCTACCAAGCTTCGTACCAGGACGAAGCGACCACGCGCAATCGGCTGGACGAAGGCGAATCGGTCGTCGCTGAACTGCACGGCAAGATCGTCGGCACGGTCACGCTCTATGCGCCGTGCGCCGATTCGATCTGCGAAACCTATCGCCGGCCGGGCATCTATAAGTTCGGCCAATTCGCTGTGCAGCCTTCGTTGCAGCGGCGGGGGATCGGGCTGCGGATGATCAAGCTGATGGAGCAGCGGGCGCGAAAGTGCCAGGCCACGCATCTGGCCCTCGACACCGCTGAGCAGGCGACGCATCTGATCGCCTGGTACGCGCGGCTTGGTTTCCAGCCGGTCGACAAAGTTTGTTGGCCCGAGACGAACTATCAGAGCGTCGTGCTGATGAAAACGCTCGACGAGCCGGCCAAGTCATAAACGGGCGCGGCTCACAAATTACCCAACTCACGCATCGCATAAGGAATCTGCCACATGTTGCCAGGGATCAAGCAGTTCGATCTGACGGGCCGGGTCGCGATCGTCACCGGCGGGTCCAAGGGACTCGGCCGAGCGATGGCCGAAGGTTTGGCTTCGGCCGGGGCGAACCTGCTGTTGATCAGCCGGCATGAACAGGAAGCCGTTGCCACGGCCGAGCAGATTGCCAAGGACTACGGCCGTCGCGCGCTGGGCATGGCGGCTGACGTGACCAAGCCCAACGAGGTCAAGGAAGTGGCCGACAGGGCGATCAAGGAGTTCGGCCAGATCGACATTCTGATCAACAACGCCGGCATCAACATCCGCGGATCGATCGATGAACTGACGCTTGAGCAATTCCTGGAGGTGCAAAACGTCAACGTGACCGGCCTGTGGCTGATGGCTCGGGCCGTGGTCCCCCACATGAAGCAGCGCAACTACGGGCGGATCGTCAATCTGTCAAGCACGCTTGGCGTGGTCGGGCTGGCCAATCGCACGCCATACAACGCCAGCAAAGGAGCCGTCTCAATTATGACCCGCGGGCTGGGGCTGGAGCTCGCGCCGTTCAAGATCACCTGCAACGCGATTTGCCCGGGGCCGTTCCTGACGCCGATGAACGAGCCGATCGCCAACAACGAAGACGCGCTCAAGAACATCGTCGGCGCAACCGCGCTGAAACGCTGGGGCCGCATGGAAGAGATTCAAGGGGCGGCCATTTTCCTGGCCAGCGACGCGGCCAGCTACGTGACCGGCAGCCTGCTAACCGTCGACGGCGGCTGGACGGCACATTAGAACAGCTCTTAAGAGACCGTAGCGGGGGGTGGACCAGGTGCTTGCACCTGGGTGGCCGAAGGCCACAAGAAACCTCGAGCGCCGTCCCTCACGGGTGGCGAGTTTCCATATGGGTTGCGCGTGCCCATCGAGTTTCTTGTTGCTACGCAACACCGGTTGACGAGCAACTGGTGCTACCCGATTCTGATTGCCGCTTTCGGCAAAGCTCAATCGCCCCTCATGGCTTGTCGCCGCCGTAGACCACCATGCCGCGCTCGACCATGCGCAGCCTGATTTTCGCGATGTTCAGTTCCTCTTCGATCTCCTGCCAGTCCTGAATCTTGTCTTGCAAGCGATACCACTCGAATTGTTCCTTCCCCTCGCGGAAGCTCTTGTCGGAAATGGCCCCTTTCTCGAAGGCCCTTTCCAGTTGTGCGAACGTGGCGTTGACGTTGTCCCACTTCAGCCCTTCCTGTTCGGCGATCACCTTGGCGTTAAGCAGGCGTATCTCGTACAGCCGGACGTAGGCCTGGGCTTCTTCGACGCGCAGACTCAGCTCGCTGGTCGCCGCCGCGGGCTTGTCGGGCGGAAAAGCCACCGACGCCGACGCCGCCAGAAACAGCGCCGCACCAACCACCAACAACAGCCCCGATTTGGTCTTCATGATTTTCCTCGCTGCGGAACTCAGCTAGTTACTTCTTCACAAAGCAATACATCGCCTTTTCGGAACGGACGTAAATGCGACCGTCGCTGATCACCGGCGTGGCGACGATTCGCTCGAACAATTCGCGCATGTCGCCGGGCTGCCAATGTCCGTCCGCCTCGAGTATCGTGACCACGCCCGGGTCGCTGGCCAGGTATACCTTGCCGTCGCCGGCCACCGGCGAAGCGTAGTACGAGCCAGTGCCGCGCAACCGGCCTTGCTTCAACAGCTTGCCGGTCTGTAGATCGAGCGTCGACAGAATACCCCCGTCCTTCACCAGGTAGACCACGCCCCGATAAACCAGCGGGCTGGCCACGTACGGCAGTCCCTTCTCATAGGTCCAAGCCACCTCGGGCACCAACGTACCCTCGGATGTTTGCTTCAAGCGAATCGCCTGCAGCACGTTGCGGGCCCGTTCAAACACGCTGGCGTACCTTTCCCACTCCTGCTGGTCAAGCCCCTGGTCCTGGTTCAAATCGATGCGAAAGAACCGATCAAGCACGTCGGGGTTGGTGACCTCTTCGCGCGCCAGCTTCTGGTCGCCGTTCTTATCGAACTGTTTGACCGTCGCGTCCCACGGCTCCATCGCGATCCGCGATTCCTTGTCGCCGCCAGGACTCCATGTTGCCACCAGCAGCAAGTCATCAGCCGCCACCGGCGTGGTATTGACGATCCGCGCGAAACCGTCGAGCGACCAGAGCGGCCGTCCCGAGTCGACGGCGTAGCTGGTCACTTGCAGCGCGCCGGCCACGATCAGTTGCTCGCGACCAGCGACGTTCCAGACGATGGGCGTGGCGTAGCTGCGCGTGAAGCCTTCGCGCGGCGTTTGCCAAATGGTCTTGCCATCGGCGCAGTTGATGGCGATCAGAAAGCTGTTCAGGTCGTGATCTTCGTTCAAGACCAGCTTGCCGTCGATCAACAGCGGCGAACTGGACGAGCCGAATTCATCCTGGAACGGGCCCATCGGCTTGGACCAGAGCAGCTTGCCCGACAAGTCATAGCAGAGCAGGCCATAGCTGCCAAAGAAGACATAGATCCGCTGGCCGTCGCTGGCGGCCGTGGCCGCGGCGGGGCTGCTGGTCTTGTGGAACTCTTCGATCTTTGCGGCTGGTGCCGACTGACGCCAGCGCTCGGCGCCGCTGGCCCGATCGAACGCCACGGTAGCCAACTTGTCATTCTCGAACGTGGTCACCACGATCAGATCGCCCGCCACGCACGGCGTCGAGTGCCCCGGCGCCACCGGCACGCGCCATTCGAGTTCCCCTTCGGAAAGCGTGTCAGGCAGCGGCTGCGAATCGTTGGCCGCCAGGCCCCGATCGGCGCGGAAGTAGGAGAGGTTCTCGGCGGACTGGAGATTTGACGCCACGATTGTGAATAGTGCTGCGGCAAAGGCGGTCATACGCATAGACGGAACTCGCTGGCGGCTTGGTGCAAGTGAAAATGTCAGGAGCGGAAACCGTAAACACCCCTCCCTGGCAGGGAGGGGCAGGGGGAGGGTGAGTGCGCCGCACGAGATTGACGCGCGACCTCCATCCGGCGGCTTGCGCCGCCACCTTCTCACGGGAGGAGAAGGGTTTAGCGCTGAGCCGTATTCAGATTAAACCATCCCGAGGCAAGCTGGAAGCGCGTAACTTGCCGTCCAAGCCCGGCGCTTCATTCATTAAGAAGCATACGAATCTTAAACACTCGACGCGGCCAACCAGCCAGTGCTGAACGCCGCCTGAAAGTTGTAGCCGCCTATGAACCCGTCGAGGTCTAGAATCTCGCCCACCAGGTACAAGTTCGGCACGAGCTTGCTTTGCATGGTCCGCGAGTCGACCTCGTCGAGCGCCACGCCGCCGGCGGTGACCTCGGCCTTGTCAAAGCCGCGCGTTCCCGAGACATGAATCGGCGCGCGCTTGAGCGCATCGACCCAGCCGGCCCTTTCCGCTTTGCTCAGCTCGGCCGCGCGCCGGTCGAGCGGTAAGCCCGCCTGTCGGGCCAACGCTTCGACCAGCCGGCGTGACAGCGCCTCGGGCACGAGCCCCACGATCAGCTTCTTGCCATCGCTGGCCGCGGCGGCGCGCAAGTGATCATCGAGCGCCTCGGCCGACAGCTCGGGCAGAAAATCGACCCGCAGTTCGACATCGCTGGGCCGCGCGGCGCCGGTCACGGCGCGACTGACATCGAGAGCCACCGGCCCCGACAGGCCGAAATGAGTGAATAGGAGCGCGCCGCGGCGTTCGATCAACACACCCGCGGGCAAGCCTTTGACGCGCTTCTTGGCCTGCGGCGGTGCCTCGTTTTCCTTGGCGCACTCGACGACGCGGACCAGGCAATCGACCGCCGTAATGCCCGACAGCTCGCGCACCCAGGGTTCGTCACTGGTCAGTGGCACCAGGGCAGGGCGGGGCGGGCGAATGGTATGCCCCCACGCGGCCAGCCAACGGTAGCCGTCACCCGTGGTGCCACAGCCCGGGTAGCTGCGCCCGCCGACGGCGACGATCAGCTTGTCACAGGTGAACGTCCGCTCGCTGGTCGAGATCACGAATCGCGCGCCGTCGCGTTCGATCCGCTCGACCGCTTGCCCTAGCAGCAGCTTTGCTCCGCTCCGTTCCAGGCGGGCCATCAGCGCCCGCACCACGTCGAGCGCCCGGTCGCTACGGGGGAAGACCTTGCCGGTCCCTGGCTCGACGTAGGTTGGCACCCCTTCGGCGTGGAACAGCTCGACCAGTTCGCGCGGGCCCAGGGCCGCCAGGGGCGAATGCAGAAAGCTGCCGGCCGAGCCAAAGGCGGCGATGATCCCCCGCTCGTCGCAATCGTGGGTCAGATTGCACCGCGTGCCGCCGGAGATCAGGATCTTCACGCCCGGCTTGCGGTTCTTTTCCAGTAGCAGCGTCGGCCGGCCGCGCTCGGCGCCGCGGCACGCGGCCAGCAATCCTGCGGCCCCGGCGCCGATGACGATCACGTCGCTGTGCTCTGGATTGGACAAAGGAGCAGGCTCTTACTGCAAAATCGAACGCCAAAAGAAAAACCCAGGGGGTGGAACCCCTGGGCTTGTAGGATAACGGAGCGACGCTGTTTCGGTCAGGAGTGCGCGCTCAATTCGTGCGATCGATTTTGGGGACTTGATTGCGTTTGCCCCCATAGGCCCAGGCCGGCGCTTCGGCGGGAACCTTTAGCTCTTTCTCCAATCGTGATAGCTCGGCCTTTAACTCAGTCACGACCGATTGCGACGCCGGCTCGTCAAGCACGTTGCGCAGTTCCAACGGGTCTTGCTGGCGATCGTACAACTCCCAGTAATCGACGTCGGGCTTGTAGAAGTGGACCAACTTGTAGCGATCCGTCACCACGCCACGGTGGGGCCGCACGTGATGCGGCGCCGGGTATTCATAGTAGTGATAGTAAAAGCTCTTGCGCCAGTTGGCCGCTTGCTCGCCACGCAGCAAGGGAACCAGGCTGTTGCCTTGCATGTCCGACGGGGCATCGACGCCGGCGGCGGCCAGGAATGTCTGGGCAAAGTCCAGGTTGCTGACCAGTTGCGAGTTCACGCTGCCGGGCTTCGTCGCCCCGGGCCAGCGGACCAACAGCGGCGTGCGCAGCGACTCTTCAAAGATCCACCGCTTGTCGAACCAGCCGTGTTCGCCCAGGTAGAACCCCTGGTCAGCCGAGTAGACGACAATGGTGTTCTCGGTCAGGCCGTTGTCGTCCAAGAACTTCAGCATCCGGCCGACCGATTCATCGACCGCTTTGACGCAGCCTAGGTAATCGTGCATGTACCGGTTATACCGCCAGCGGACCAAGTCTTTGCCTTGCGGGTTGGCGGCGCGGAACTTCTCGTTGCGCGGCTCGTAATACTTGTTCCACTCGGCGAGTTGTTCAGGGTTCAGGCTATTGGGCGCGGCCAGCTTGGCATCGAGCGGCGTGAACGTATTGGCAATCGTCATGTCCTGGTCGCGCACCGCCAGCCCGCGGCCCGAGTAATCGTCAAACAGCGTGGCCGGCGGTTCGTACTGGCGATCGTTGTCGTGGCCCAGGTGCCGCAACGGCGGCGACCATTCGCGGTGCGGGGCCTTGTGCTGCATCATCAACAAAAACGGCCGCGACGCATCGCGCTGCTTGAGCCAATCGAGACTCAGATCAGTGATGATGTCGGTCGTGTAGCCGGTGTGCTTGACTCGTTCCCCTTTGCGAATCATCGGCGGGTTGTAATAGACCCCCTGGCCAGGCAGGATTTCCCAGTGATCGAAGCCAGTCGGATCGCTCATCAGGTGCCACTTGCCAATGACGGCTGTCTGGTAGCCGACCTTTTGCAGTAGCTTGGGAAACGTGGTCTGTGAGCTATCGAAGGTGCTGTTCGAGTTGTTGTAAAAGCCGTTCAAATGGCTGTACTTGCCGGTCAGGATCACGGCGCGGCATGGCCCGCAGATCGAATTGGTGACCAGGCAGCGATCGAAGCGCATGCCTTCAACGCCCAGGCGGTCGATGTTCGGCGTCTGCAACAACCGCCGCGAGTCGCCATAGGCGCTGATCGCCTGATAGGCGTGATCGTCCGAGAAGATAAAGACGATGTTCGGTCGCTTGGCCTCGGCGGCCAGACCGGCCGTCAGCGGGGCAAGCGACAGAATCAGAGCCAGAACGGTGCGTGGGATGCTCATGCGCGGCAGACGCCTTTCGATCAGGAGCTAGGGTCAGTTGCTTTTTTGTTCTTTTGCTTCTTGGTAGCCATCGTAGCGCCGTAGTACGGATACGCGTCGAACTTCTCGCCGCCACCGACAATGCGCGGGTCGCCCGAGGCGCGCAGTTCTTCCATCAACGCTCCAGACAAGCCAGTTTTGAGTTTGTGGTATGCCGGCTGGTCGGCGACGTTCACCAATTGCTGCGGATCGTTCTTCAAGTCGTAAAGTTCCTCGGCAGGGCGCTTGGCAAAGGCCAGATCAAAGAACTTGCGCACCGCGGGATCGGACTGGTGCTGGATCAAGAATGTTTTGGTCGGGCCGTCGTCGCAATCGGCGTAGGAGTTGCCGATGAACGACTGCTCGCCGTCGGCAATGCCATTGGGCCAACGCTCCGGCGCGAAGTTGCGAATGTAAAGGTGATCGGCGGTGCGAATGGCCCGCGACGGATAGCCCCCCAGGTTTCCTTTTTCCTGCGACGGGACGTGACGTTCCTTGCCGTAGATCACGTGATGGCGTCGCGGCTCGATCCAGCCGGCGCGATCCGAAAGGAGAGTCGGCAGCAAGCTATGACCGGTCATCTCGGCCAGTGGCGCGACGCCGGCCGCTTCCAAAAACGTCGGCGCTAAATCGGTGAGGCTGACAAAGTCCTCGAGCACGCGTCCCGGCTTGACCTTGGCGCCCCAGCGCAGCACCAAGGGGACATGGCAACCCAGGTCGTATAGGTTGCTCTTGCCGCGCGGAAAGGGCATGCCGTGGTCGCCGGTCATGACGATGATCGTGTTGTCCAATTCGCCCGTCGCTTCAAGCTGTGAAATCGCCTCGCCGACTTCGCGGTCGAAACGCTCGACTTCAAAGTAATAGTCCGCCACATCGCTGCGGACCAACTCGTTGTCGGGGAAGCAGCTTGGCACTCGAACATCGGCCAGCTTCATGCCGCGTCCGACGCCGGTCCCTGGCTCGTAAGGGCGATGCGGATCGGGGGAGCCGAACCAATAGCAGAAGGGGGTTCCTTTGGGGCGCTGGGCCAGAAAGGCGTCGAAGTTCTTAAACTGCGGCCCCGACGGGTCTTCCGTGCGCCCGCCCGGTTCCAGCTTGCCGGGGCCCCAGGCCTTGCGGCTGTGACCGATGGCGTAGCCATTGTCGCGGAGCATCTCGCTATAGGAGCGGAAGCGCGTCTGGAGCGTGCTGTGCAAGTTGGCCGCCTCGGCCAGCCGCCAGTGGTACTGGCCCGTCATCAGCGCCGAGCGCGACGGCGTACACGACGGGGACGAGACGAAGGCGTTGGCGAACAGCACCCCTTCGCGGGCCATCCGGTCGAACGTCGGCGTCTTGACCACCGGGTCGCCATAAGCGCCGGCGTGCGGCCAGCCCCAATCGTCCGCAATGCAGAACAAAACATTCGGCCGCGCGTCGATGATGGTGGCCGCGTGCGCGCCCAGGCCCAGGCAAAACACGCCAGCAATCACCGCGGCGCGGACGAACGATGCGTTAGAAATCATGACGCTTGTGGCTTCCGTTGCTTGGGCTTGGGGGGCAACGGCTGATGTGCTTTCTTGCCGGCTGCCCAGATGTCGGGTTCAAAGGTGTTGAGCTGAGCCGTGCCCGGCGTGCTGCGCCCCTGAGCGACGAAGTCTTCAAGCAACGTAGTTAGGCGCTTCACCTGGTCAGGCTGCTCGCCTTCCAAGTTGTTCCGTTCGCCGATGTCGGTCGACAGATCGAACAGTTGCACCAGCGGTAGCTTGCTGGCGTCGTCGATGTTGGGGCGCGGCGCGCTCCAGCCACCCGAGCCCGGGCACAAGCAGAGTTTCCATTTGCCGTCGCGGATGGCGAACGAGCCGTTGATCGAGTGATGGACCACGGCGGCTTGCCGCTGGGCGCCGGCCGACTCGCCCGTCATGGCGGCGAGCATGCTCTCGCTGTCCTCGCCGGCGCTGGCCGGCAGCGGCGTGCCGACGATCTCGGCACATGTGGCCAGCAAATCGGTCAGGCATGTGATCCGGTCGCTCGCGCTGCCGGCCTTCACCCGCGCCGGCCAGTGGACCAGCAGCGGAACGCGATGCCCCCCCTCGTAGATGTCGGCTTTGGTGCCGCGGAAGTGGTAGCTGGGGTTGTGCTGCTTGGCCAGCAGTTCGGGAAAGTCCGCTTGGGGCGAGCAGCCATTGTCGCTGGTCAGGATGACCAGCGTGTCGCGCGTGAGACCATGCTTGTCAAGAGTGTCGAAGACCGCTCCGACCGTGGCGTCGGTTTGCATGACGAAATCGGCGTAAGGGTTCAGGCCGCTCTTTTCACGCCACTGCTTGGCTGGATGGATCGGAGTATGGGGCGAGGCCAGTGGCAAGTACAGGAAGAACGGCTTGCCATCCCGGGCGTCGGCGGCGCACTGGTCGATGTAGGCCACCGCCTCGCGCGTCAGCGTCGGCAGCACGTCGACGGCGTCGAAATCGGCCGCCGCGGGGCCAAGACGCGTGGCGCGCCCTTCACGGCCGAGCATCATGGCAAAACTTTTGTCGGTGGCGATCGGCTGGGTCAGGTGGTTGTTCTCGATGAATGCGTAAGGAACCATGTCGAGTGAGCTGGCGATGCCAAAGTACCGATCAAAGCCTACTGAGGTGGGGCCGTTGGTCGTCCCCTTGGCATAGTCGACGTTGTGAACCTGATCGGGAGTCTCGATGTTGAGCTTGGTGATCTCCTTGCCCGGCAAGACTGTCCAGTCCATGCCCAGGTGCCACTTGCCAACGCAACAAGTGTGGTAGCCGTGCTGCTTCAGGTACGACGCGACGGTCACCCGACCGGGCTCGATCAGTCGCGGGCTCAGGCCGCCGAGCACGCCGCTTTGCAGCGGAGTGCGCCAGCTATAGCGCCCCGTCATCACGCCGTAGCGCGTGGGGGTGCAAACCGCCGATCCTGAGTGAGCGTCGGTGAAGCGCATGCCGTCGCGGGCCATCTGGTCGCAGCGCGGCGTGGCGATCTTGCCATCTGGGTTCAGGCACTTGAGATCGCCGTAACCCAAGTCGTCGCACAGGATGTAAACAATGCTCGGCCGGTTTTGCTTGGGTGTCGCGGCAGCCGCCAACACCGGGCTCAGCGACACTAGCAAGCCACATGATAGGATCGCGCACATCGCGCCAAAGGACCATTGGGCGTAGCGAAGCGAGCCAGCGAGAGACAACGTGCGGCGCATGGCGGGGCCTTGGCAAGGTTGGGGCTAGATGGGCGTACGAGGCGAGAGCCGGCCCAATATCAGCTAGTGCGCGGACCGAGTCAAATCTTTCACGCCTTGATGGCGACCTGGCAGATGTGAACTCTGGTCGCCTAGCTCAGGGCATCGCGTGCCGATTCGCTATACGCGGCTTTGCCGCCGAGATCGGTGGCAAAGCCACCGGCTTGGTAGACACGCTCGCTACCGAGATTCGAGAACTGCTCTAAGCGTCCATCGTCGGATCAACCACTTCGCCGGCCGTGGCCGCATCGTCAACCGCCGGCTTGGCGGCTTCGTCGGCCGCGCGGCGGCGACGACGCCAGCCGTAAGCGCCCAGACCCAAGCCAGCCAGGGCCGCCAAACTCAAGCTGCCCGGTTCGGGCACCGGCGTCCAGGTGAGGACCAGGTCGTTGCCAGTCGTCGAGAAGGCGAAGCCGCCTACGCCAGCGATCGAGCCGTTGGTGCCGTAGCCCGTGATCGATGAGAAGAACGAGCCCGAGACCCCCGAGGAGTTCGACGTGGTCACGACGTGCCAGGATTCCGACTGTTGCCAGAAGGCGGCGGTTTGCAAGCCGCTGGTCTGCGGAGCTGAGCTGTTCAGGAAGTTCAGGGCGAAGGTCGAGGCGCCCCCCACCGTCAAGGCATTCGAGCCACCGGTGAGCTGGATCTGGTCGTAGTTCGTGCCGGCCGTGCCGATGTTCGTCGAACTCGTGTTCGGGTTGACATCCCACAGGTAGGTGCCGTTGATCGTCAGGTTGTTGGCGACCGTCAAGACGCCGGTCTGCTGAGCGGCCGTCGCGCCATTCACACCATTCAGGCCCGGGCTGATGACACCGTCCTGAGCGCTGGTGGCGCCGTGCTGCACGACCACGGCGCCGTTCACGGTGCCGTTGCCCGACAGGATCGCGCCGTTCGAGCCGCTCATCACCGTGACGTTGCCCGTGCCGATCGAGCCGTTCACCACGTAAGCGCCACCCGAGATCGTGGTCGAACCGCCGTAGGTGTTCACGCCGGTCATTACCTGGGCGGTGCCGCTGGCGCCGGCCATCACCATGCTCAGATTGCTGCCACTGACCACGCCGTTGAACGTGGCCAGGCCCGTGGCGCCGTTGGCCAAGGTGGTGTTGGTCATGGCGATGGTCAGCGTGCTGGCCGTCGCCACCGAGTCAGTGACGATGTTGCTGCCCGAGGTCGAGGTGCCGCTGTTCAAGCTCGACAGGCTGCGAACCGTATCGCTGTTGCCGGCCAGATCGAACGTCGTGACCGAGGCCGAAGTGGTCAACGTCATGTCCGTGTAAGCGCCGCCATTGGTCGGCGTGGGCAACACGTTACTGGCGGCCAGGGCCAGGGTGCTGCCATTGGTGACGTAGGTCGGCCCCGAGTAGCTCTGGGCACTGGAGAGCGTGACGTTCAGGCCTTGGTTATTGCCGTTGAAGATCACGTCGCTGTCGTAGGCGCCGCCCGGGTTGACGCTGACCAGCGTGCCGCTGATGAACAGATTGGCGACGCTCGAACCGGTGTTCTTGAACTCGAAGATCGTGTCGGTCTTGGTCAGCGTGCCACTCAAAGTCGTGAAGCTGCCCGAATCCAGGCCGACGACCGCCACGCTGCCGGCCGAACCACCCACCGTCAAGTTGCCGTTGAAGGTGTTGTTGCCCGAGAACGACAGGGCCGGAGCGCTGTTCAAAGTCGTGCTGAAGACCGTGATGTTGTTCGACGTGCTGATCGTGCCCAGGTTCGAGAACGCCAACTGGCCGTTGGCGCTCACCGTTACGGTGCCGGTGCCCAAGCCGCCGGCGTTGGTGACTTGCAGCGTGCCAGCCGTGACGGCCAGCGAAGCGGTCAACGCTCCGATGTTATTGTTGGCCAAGACCAGCGTGCTGCCGGTGCCGGTGTAGTTGAAGCTGCCGCTGCCGGTCACGGTGCCGGTCAGCGAGATGGTGACGCCGGTGTTCGGCACCACCAGGTTGCTGCTCCCCGACAAGGTGACCGGCGACGGATAGATGATCGCGCCGGTCAGGTTGCCGCTCAGCGTGCCGTCGGTGATCACCAGACCGCCCGTGCCCAGGTTGCCGGCGTTGCCGACGTACAACGTGGCGCCGCTGACGGCGGTGGTGCCGCTGTAGCTGCTGCCGACTCCCGACAGGGTCAGGGTGCTGCCGCCGGTGACCTGGATGTTACCGGTGCCGGTGATCGTGCCGGTGTAAGCGCCCGGCGCGGTCTGGTTGAACGAGAAGGTCGCGCCGCTGGTGACCTCCACGGACGTGCCGGCGTTGCTGGCGTTGCCGCTGACGGTGCCGCTTTGGACCGACGTGGTGGCGGTCGAGTTACTGGCGCCAGTCAGCCACAAGGTGCCATCCCCCAACTTGGTCAACTGGGCCGAGCCATAGATCGTCCCGCTCAGCGTGACATTCTCGCCCGAGTTAACCACGTCGAAGCCACCGTTCGAGGTGCTGATGTTAATCGGATTGGTCAGCGCCACGTCATTGTACGAGCGGAGCACGCCGCCGTTGAACGACAACGTGCCGGTCCCCAGGGCGTTGGCGCCGACGATGACCAGCGTGCCGGCCACCAGGTTGGTGCCGCCCGTGTAGTTGCTCGTGCCCGACAAGGTCTGCACGCCGCTGGCGCTGTTCATCGCCACCACGCCCGTGCCGTTGATCGCGCCGCCAAAGCTGCCGCCCGCGCCCGAGATGGTCAGCGTGTTGCCGCCCAGGCTCAAGGTAGCGCTGCTGCCGCCGTCCAAGCTGGCCAGGGCCTGCGAGGCGCTGAAGCTGACCGTGCCGTTGTTCGTCAGGGCGGTGGTCGAAGCCAGCGAGTTCGCGGTTAGCACGTTCAGGACGCCGCTATTCGAGACGGTGACGCTGGTGCTGCTCATCACGCTGGCCAGGTTCAGATCCAAGGTGCCCGAAACGGTCGTGGCGCCATCGTATCCCAACGCACCGCTGAGGGTCGTTGTGCCGGTAACCGCCAGGTTGCCGCTGACGCCGTTGATCTGGCCGGCGTAGCTGCCGCCGCCAATCGTCAGCGTCGTGCCGCTGATGCTCACGATGCCGGTCGAACCAGTCAACGAGGCCAGCGTCTGATCGGCGCTGAAGCTGACCGTGCCGTCGGCCGTCAGGTTCGTGCCGCTCGCCAGCGACGTGCCGTTCAGCACGTTCAGCACGCCGCCGTTGTTCACGTTGACCGTCGTGCCGCTCATGGCGCTCGACAAGGTCAGGTTCAAGGTGCCAGTTCCCGACACAGTGGTCGTGCCGGTATAGCTCTGGGTGCTGCCGCCCAGGCGGAAGCTGCCCAGCACCGCGACCGAACCGCTGCCGGTAATCGTGCCGGCGAAGCTGCCGCCACTCACGTTCAAGATCGTGCTCGAAGTCGAGGCGACCACGGTCCCCGAGGCCGTCAGGTTGCTGATCGCGTTGGTGGTCGAAGCCCCGGCGAACGTCAACGTGCCGCCCGAGAAGGTGGTCAACGTGCCGCTGCCGAGGATGGTGACCAGGCCGCCGCTCTGGGTGGTGATCGCCGCCGTCGCGCCGCCCAGGCGGACGGTGCCGCCGGCGATGGTGCCGATGGTCGCCACGCCCGAGACCGTCAACGTGCCGCTGTTCACGGTGGTGAACGTGCCGTTGCCGGCCACGGTGGCCGAACCCGTGTCGAACGTGGTTACGTTGGCGTTGCTGGCAAACAGCGTGTTGCCCGAGCCGGTCAACTGGGTCAGCGTGATCGTGCCGCTCGTGGCCGAGAAGCTCAAGGCTCCCGCCGTCGAGCTGCCGTTGTTCACAATCGCCAGTTGCTGGCCCACGTTGGCGAAGATCGCCGCCGCCGTCCCCGTCAGCGTCAGGTTACCCGTGCTGGCCAGGCTGCCCGTGCTCAGCACGTTCAGCACGCCGCCACTGACCGTCGTGCCGCCCGTGTAGCCGCTAGCACCCGACAGCGTAGTGTCGCCAGTGAACACCAAGGCGCCCGAGCCATTGATCGCGCCGCCGAAGCTGCCGCCGTTCACCGCCAGCGAGATGGCCGAGGCGTTGGTCACCGTCACGGTGCCACTGCCAGTCAGGCTGCCGATCGTGCTTGCGCCGGCCGCCGAGAAGGTCAGAGCTCCGCTGATATTGGCGGTGCCGAGGGTTTGATTCGCGTTCGCGAACTGAGCCGCGGCCGAGGCCGCCACGGTTAAGTTGTTGCCCGAGGCGAGGCCGCCGGTGCTCAGGACGCTCAGGGTGCCGGCATTGACGATCGTCGCGCCGGTGTATTGGGCGATCGCGCCGATCTCCAAAGTGCCGCTCCCTGCCTTGGTCAGCGATCGGGAGTTGCCCAGGTCGGTAATCACGTCGTTGATCGTGGTGGTCAAGTTGCTGACCGTGAGCGTGGCATTGCCCAGCAACGTGACCGTGTTTGCCGCGGAGAGTGATTGTGGGTCGAAGGTGAGATTGCCGCTGCCGGTGAAGGTCACGCCGCCGGCGATGGCCAGCGCGTTGGCCAAGGTCTGGCCGTCACCGCCCAAGCTTACGCCATCGGAGAGGGTGATCGTGCCAAGGCCCAATGGGCCCGACGCCAGCGTGCCACTGGTGACTTGCGTGCTCGAACCGACGACCATCGTGCCGCCGTTGACCGTCGTGCCACCGCCGTAAGTGTTCAAGTTGTTGATCGTGATCATCCCGCTACCGTTCGCTTGCAGGGCCGTCGTGGCACCGGCGATCGTGCCCGTGCCCGTGATCGTGTAAGCGGTCGTGGTGTTGGTGAACGTGATCGAGCCCGGGGTCACCGTGGTCGCGACCGTCACCGATGTCGTGGTTGGGCTGTCGGCAAACGTGACGTTCGCGCCATCGATGTAGGTGGCTGGGCTGGCCCCATTGAGCCAGTTATTCGTCGTGGTCAGATCCCATTGAGCCGGCGTGTCGGCGCCGGTCCATGTCAGATTGAGAACCGCGGCCGACACGACCAGATCGATCTGATTGGCCACGTTCTGGAACGCATACGAGAAACTGCCAGCGCCGGTGACGTTGCCGATCTGCAGGTTCGCCATGCTGCCGGCGCTCAACAGCCCGCTGGCGGCATAGCTGAACAGCTGATAGGTTCCCAGGCCAAACCCAGACAGTCCGGTAATGTTGACCGACGTGGTGGTGCTGAACACCGGCAAGGTGGCCGAGGTAATCGCCAGCAAGCTGTTCGCGCCCTGCACGCCCTGATAGTCGTGCAATGCGAAGTTGATGTTCACCACTCCCGTCGAGCCCGTGGCCAGCGAACCGAGGGTCAAGGTGCCCGGCGTGCCCAGGATGCCGGCCGCGATGGTTCCGCCGGCATTCAGCGTGACGGCGCCGCTCACGATGCCCGTTCC
The DNA here is from genome assembly GCA_018242585.1 of Planctomycetota bacterium. Taxonomy (NCBI): domain Bacteria; kingdom Pseudomonadati; phylum Planctomycetota; species Planctomycetota bacterium. Next base: position 83,287 of record JAFEBQ010000004.1, on the reverse strand, counting down.
CGAAAGATTGCCACCGGCATTGATCGTGACCGCGCCCGACCCCAGGGCCGAGCCGCTGGTGTTGGTGACGTACACGTTGCCGCCAATCGTGGTGCCGCCCGAATAGGCGCTGGTGTTCGACGACAACGTCCACGAGCCGCCGGCCACGTTCACCGCGGTTTGAGCGCCGGCGATGTCGTTGATGGCCGCGGCCAGCGCGGCGGTGCCGCTGCCGGTCAAGGTCAGCGTCACGTTCGTGCCCGTGCCTGCGTAAGCGATCGCGCCGGGGTTGGCGATCTGCAACAGTCCCGGGCCCGAGGCGTCAAGGGTTGCGCCCGCGGTACCGACGGTGAACAATCGGTCGGTGATGCCCCCGTTGCCGGTGTACTGCAGCGCGCCGCCGTTGATGACCAGATTGCCCGATTGGCTGCCCGAGCGTCCGATGCCGCTGGCCAGGCCCCCGACCGCCAACGACGCCACGCTCAGCGTGCCACCATTGATCGTCGTGATGCCCGAGTAAGTATTTGCGCCGCTGAGCGTGACGGTGCCCGAGCCATTTTGAATCACCGCGCCCGTGCCACTGATAGCCGCCGCCAGCGAGGTGTCGCCCGAGGTGTTGAACACCAGGGTGCCGTTGTCGGTCACGGCGCTTGTGTTGGCGATCGAGCCCGAGGCGCCGCCGTTGCCGATTTGCAGGGTGCCCGAGGTAATCGTCGTCGTGCCGGTGTAGCCGTTGGCGCCGGTCAGAATCAGGGTTCCGGCGTTGGCTTGCACGACATTGACCGCGCCGCCGATGGGCGCGTCGAACTCGATGCTTCCGGAACGGTTGAAGGTCAGCGTGCCTCCCGTGCCGGTGACGCCGCTGGTGCCGCTGAGGGTTCCCGTCACGCCGCCGTTACCGATCTGCAGCGTGCCGCCGCTGATCGTCGTGGTGCCCGAATAGCCATTGTTGCCCAGCAGGGTCCAAGTGCCCGTGCCGGCCTTGAGCAGCGAGACCGAGCCCGCGCCGTTGTCATTCAAACCAGTGCTGAACACGGCATTGCCGGTACCGGTGATTTGCAGCGTGGCGGCTTGATCGACCGTGCCAAAGGCGACCGCGCCGGCATTGCTGAAGGTCAAGGTTCCCGAGCCCGAGGCGTCGACGATGGCCGTCGCGCCGGCAATCGTGAACAGCCGGTCGGTGGTGATGTTGCCGCCGGTGTATTGCAGCGCGGCATTGTTGCCAATCAGCAGGTTGCTGGCTGCGTTGCTCGATTTGCCCAGGCTGCTCGCCACGCCACCGTTGGCCAACGTCGACACGCTCAGCGTGCCAGCATTGATCGTGACGGTGCCCGTGTAGGTGCTGCCGTTCGAGGTCAGTGCCCACGAACCAATGCCGTCCTTGTAAATCGACAGTTGCGGCGTGGTGCCGGTGCCATTGTCGGGAATGATCGCCGCCAGCAACCCCGAGCCGGCGCCGGTCAAGGTCAACGTCCGCTGCGTGTTGGCGCCCAGCAAGGTCAACGCGCTGCCGTTGTTCAAATTAAGTAGGCCGCTGCCCGAGGCGTCGAGCGTCGCGCCGCCGGTGCCGATGGTAAACAGGCGGTCGGTGAATGCCGCGCCGCCCGTGTATTGCAGCGCGCCGCCGTCGATGACCAGGTTCGTCGATGCGTTGGAAGCGGCGCCCAGGGGGCTGCTCGTGCCACCGTTGGCGACGACGCTCATGCTCAACGTGCCGTTGAGAATCCGGGTCACGCCGGTATAGCTGTTTGAACCGGTCAGCGCCCAAAGGTTCGTGCCGTCCTTGGTGACCGACGTGGCGCCGGTGCCGTTGTTGCCAATGGTCGGGGCAAAGGTGTTGATCAAGCTGCCGACCGACGTGCCCGTGAAGGTGATCGTCCGGGCGGTATTGGTGCCGCTCAGAGCGACTGCTCCGCTGTTGGTGAATTGCAAGGCCACCGAGCCCGACGCGTCGAGCACGGCGTTGCCAGGATTGACGGTCAACAACCGGTCGGTCGAGCCTCCGGACGAGCCAATGAACTGCAATGCGCCGCCGCTGCCGATGACCAGGTTGCCCGCCGCGTTGGACGAAGCGCCGATGTTGCTGTTCGCGCCGCCGTTGGCCAGGACGCTCACGCTCAGCGTGCCACCGTTGATCGACGTGACACCGGTGTAGGTGTTCAACGCCGCGAGGGCCCATTGGCCGGCGCCGTTCTTGGTGACGGCCGTTGCGCCGCTGCCAAAGTTGCCAATCACCGGCGACAGCGCGCCGCTGCCCGTGCCGGTCAAGGTGATGGTGTGCGTCGAGTTCGCGGCTCCTTGAAATACAATGGCCCCGCCGCTCGTGAAGTTAAGCAAGCCCGCGCCCGAGGCGTCGATCGTGCCGCTGCTGGCGCCGATGGTGAACAAGCGGTCGGTCGAGTCGCCGTTGCCCAAGTATTGCAACGTGCCGGCCGACGTGGCGCCGCCAATGACCAAGCTGGCGGCCGCGTTGGACGACGCGCCGACGCTGCTGGCCAAGCCTCCGGCCGACATCGTGGTGACGGCCAGGATGCCGCTGCTGATGGTCGTGACGCCGCCATAGGTGTTCAGGCCGGCCAGTTCCCACGTGCCAAGGCCCGATTTCATCACCGAGGTGAGGCCGCTCGTGGGGTTTGTGATGATCGGGGTCAGCACGTTCAACTGCGCGCTATTCCCGGTCAGGTTCAAAACGGTCGCGCCGTTGTTGCTGAAGTTCAGACTGCCGGCGTTCGAGAAGACCACCGCTCCGGCTCCCGAGGCGTCGAGCGTGGCGTTCGCGCCCGCGATGGTGAATAGCCGGTCGGTGCTCGAATTGGACGTGCCGGTGTATTGCAGCGCCGCGTTGTTATTGATGACCAGGTTGTTCGACTGGTTGCCCGACGCGCCCACCGAACTCACTTGCCCACCATCGGCCAGCGAGGTCACGTTCAGCGTGCCAGCGGCGATGGTCGTGATGCCGGAATAGTTGCCAGTGCCCGAGATGGTGAGCAGGTCGCTCGCGGCCCCCCCCTTGTACAGATTGGTATTGCCGTTCAACGCCCCCGAGAAGATGCCATTGCTGACCGTCACGGTGGTGGTCGTGCCCGAGTTGACGGCGATGATTCCCGAGCTGTTCAGCGAAGTGATGATCGTGTTCGCGGCCAGATTGGTCGTGCCGGCGCCGCTGAGCGAGGCCATCGTATTGACGCCCGAGGTGGCGGCAAACGTCAAGGCGCCATCGCTGGCGACGGTCGCCAGTGACTGACCGATGTTGTTGAGGACCACCGTGCCGGACGCGCCGACCGTCAGGTTGGACGCGCTGGGCAAGCTGCCGCTGGCCAGGACGTTGAGCGTGCCGCCATTGACCACGGTGCCGCCGGTGTAGCTGGGCGTCGCCCCCAGGTTCAGCGTGCTGCTGCCGGCAATGGTCAGCGCGAAGCCTTGGTTCGCGCCGCCGCTACCCGCCGTGCCGTATGCCTGATCGGTAATGATGTCGCTGATCGTGGCGGTGCTATTGACGGTCAGCGTGGTGTTGTCGCCCAGGTAGAAGTAATTCTGATTCACCCCCGTCAACCCTTGTTGGTCGAAGACCAGGTTGCCGCTGCCGGTGATCGTAATGGCGCCCCTGGCAACGATGTTGTTGGCCAGAGTCTGGGTGCTGCTGTTGTCGGCGCCGATGGCCGCTCCCGACGCCAGCGTGATGGTCCCGGTGCCCAGCGGGCCCGATTGAATCACCGTCGAGCCGCCGTCGAGGGATGTGCTGGCCGCGACGAGCAGCGTCCCCTTCTCGATCGAGGCGCCACTGTTAAAGGTGTTGGCGGTGCCGATCGTGGCACTTCCCAACCCTTGTTTGGTCAAAGGGCCACCACTGGTAATGCCGATGATGCTGCCCGTGCCGGTCAGCACGTAGTTGTTGGCGTTGTTGTTGAAGGTCACGGTCAGCGGCGTGACGTTTCCGATCAGGGTGACCGTCGTCAGGCCGCTGATCGATACCGCGTGGTCATCGAAGGTGACGTCATTGACGTTGGGATCCTGGTAAACGACCGAACCGCCCGAGAGCGTCCCCTGGTAGAAGTTGTTCGACGTGTTGATATCCCACACGCCGGGCGTTCCCAATTGGGTGCTCGATGACAAGGTGCCGACGCCGTACCAGGTAAGATTGGTCGGCGCGGACAACAAGACGTCAATCGAGTGGTTGGCCGTGTCGTTGACGAGGGTGGCGTTGTAGTTGGTGGTGTTGATGAGCAGCGTGCTGCTTTGCAGTTGCAGCATGTTGAATTGCGCCGGGTCCAGCGCGCCACCACCGTAGTTGATCAGCGCGTAGGTTTTTCCGCCCGCCAGACCGTTGGGGTTCGAGAGACCAATCGTGGTCAGCGCGCTAAACGTCAGCGCCGCGACGCCGCCGGCAATGATCAACTGGTCGCTACTGGCCGAGGTGTCGTTCAGGCGGAAGTTCAGCGTGCCGCCATTGCTAATCAGGCTGCTCACGGTCAGGTGGCCCGCGCCGGTGAAGGCGGACGTGCCAGGATTGATCGAGCCCGCGGCACCCAAGGTGACCGGACCCGTGATGATGCCGGTCCCTTGCAGGGCGCCCGAAGTGATCGTGACCGGGCCGGTGCCGGCGCCCGATCCCGAAGTATTCGTCACCGTCAAGATGCCGCCGCTGATCGTGGTGCCGCCGACGTAGGTGTTGGCGTTGGCCAGCACCGTCTCGCCAGCGGTGATATTCAGGGCGATGTTGCCTTGAATGAGGCCGGCATACGTCGCCGAGGTCGACGGCGACAAGCCGATGGTCAAGGTGTTGATCGTCGTCGCCGAGTTGAAGACAAAGCCATTGGCGCCGTTGGGATTGACGCCGGTGGTGGGCGTCGTTTGGCTGCTGAGCATGGCGACCGTCTGGTCGAAGCCATTCAAGTCAAACACGCCGGTGGACGTGGTATACAAGTTGCCGAGCGTCGAGAGCGCGTTCGTCTGGCCGATTCGCAACATGCCGTTGTTGATGAACGTGCCGCCCGAGTAGGTGTTGAGCCCCGCCAGGATCACCGTGTCGAAGCCCTGTTTGGTCAACGAGGCCCCACCGAAGCTGCCATCGGTGATCGCGCCATTGACCACCAGGATCGCGCCCGCGCCGGCTTGCGTGAACGGGCTCGTCGCGTTCGCCTGGGCGCCATTGTCCAGGCCGTTGACCCCTTGCGAGTTGTTCTGGCCGATGAACGAGTTACCATCGAGCGCGATGGTCAGGTTCGAGCCCAACGTCCGGTAGACCATCCCCTGGCTGAGATTGCTCTGGATGATGTTCGATTCATAGGGGATGAACCCTTCGATCGAGCCGCCGTTCAAACGAATCGTGACCGGCGAGGCGTACAGGTTCGGGCTGGCGACGCCTTGGTCGTTGTTGACCTGCAGCGTCGCGCCGCCCAGGCTCCAACTCGACGCGCCGGCCAGCGCGCCGTCGGCCGACAAGCGGACCAGCGAGCCGGTCGAGTAGGTGATCGACGAATTCGTGGGTGTCCAGTTGGCCACGTTGATGTCGAGGGTGCCGTAGCGGCTGACGGTTACCGCGCCGGTGCCCAAGGCGCCGTTGCTGTTGACCTGAATAGCGCCTTCTTGGATCAGCACGCTGCCGCTAAAGGCGCTGCTGCTGTCGCCACGGATGAACAGTTCGCCAGATCCCCACTTCATCAACGTGGTGTTGGCGCCGCCGGCCAGGCTGGCCACCGACATGCCCGTGGCCCCGACCCCGGCGGTCAGCGTGGTCGTCGTCGAGCCCGGCAAGGTGGTGCTGTACGAGACGGTGACGATGGCGCTGGCCGTGCCGTTGGGAATCACCGCGCCGTTGGTGTCGATGGCTTGAATGGTCAGGACGCCCGCCTGCAGGATCGAGCGCAGACGGTTGTTCATTTGCAACTGGAACTGGGCCGGCTCCAACGCGCCGCCGGTCGATTGAATGGTGATATCCGCGACCGTGCTGACGCGGTCGTTGCCGTTTGATTGCCAGTTGATGGCGGCGTTGTCGACCGCGATGATCGTGCCCGACGAATAGGTGGCGTTCTGGAAGCCGTTGACGTTCAACTGCAAGCTCAAGGTCGCGGCGCCGCTGGCGCTGCCAATCAGTTGCACGGTATTGGTCGGGACCGCGTCACCCAGCGCGCCGTACTGGTTGGCTTGCAATGTGCCTTCGTTCACCACCCAGCCGTTGGCGTAGCCGTTGCCGGGGCCCAGGGCCGCGCTGCTTTGATCGGCGTTTACCAGCAACGTGCCCGTGCCGAACTTGGTGATGGTGCTGGCGCCTTGAATGACGCCATTCATCGTCAACGTGGCGCCCGCCGCGTTGTAGATCAGAGCTTCTTGATTGTTGAAGTTCAGATTGGCGTTGATCGTGCCGCTGCCATAGCTGAGCAAGCCGCCGCCGGACTGCGGTGAAGCCGTCGTGCCGTTCAATTGAATCGTGTTCAACTGGCCGGCCCCGCTATTGATCGTGACAGCGCCCATGGCCATTGCGTACAGCACCGGGTTGTCGGACAGCGTGACGCTACCCGTGACGTTGGCCACGGCGGTGCCGGCGAACTCATTGGCGCCAAGGGTAAACGTGCCTGCCGGGACGGTATTGCTGTACGCGGCCCGGGTGAACCCGCCAGCGCCGTACGTGACGAACGTATTGTCGTTGCCGGCGATGTAATAGGCCGGCAACATGCCGTTCACGACCGTGCCGCTGATGTTGGTGACACCGCCGTTGACGATGATCTGCTCGCGGTTGTTGCCGGTGGTGTTCCCCAACCGTCCGGCAGCGGTGTCGAGGAACACCATGGTGCCGTTGCCGACCCGGGTAAAGGTGTTCGTGCCGCTGATGGTCAAGGTGGCCGAACCGGTGCCGGACGAGATAGCCGCCATCCGCGAGCCGCCCAGGAACGAGACCCCGCCAATGTACATCGACGACGACGCATTGCTCGGGCTGCTAATCGAGACGGTGGTGCCATACAGCGCCAGCGACGCGTTGGCGTTGAACCGGTCGCTCACGCTCGACGTCGAGACGATGTTGCCGCTGGTGCCGTTGTTAAAGCTGAGCTGCGCGCCGGGGTGGAGAATCAGATTGTTCGAGTTGGCGGTGCCGGTGCTGTTTTCCAAGCTGCCGCCGGTGAAGCCCGTTCCCTGCAAGGTCAGCGTGCCAAACAGATCGACGTTGCCCGTGCCGCCGGTCGAGACCGACTGGCTTGTGAAGGGGGCCGAGGGGGCGACGGCCAGAGTGACGGTGCCAGCGCCGATGGCCGTAATGGTGTCGCCGGTCGGAATACCTGGTCCGACGATGGTTTGCCCCACCGCCAGCCCCAAGGTTGACGACACCGTCAACGTGATCGAACCGTCCGACGTGGCGGTATAGCCACCCGCCGTCAGTGCCCCGGTAAAGGCGCCGCCCGACGGCATGGTGCTTAAGACAATCGTCGGCGAGACGCTAATCGACGCCGAGGATAAGGCCGCGGTCAACTGATTGCTTAACGTGACGGTCGTTCCCGAGATGGCGACGATCGTGGTGTCGGCCGGGACGCCCGCGCCCGAGGTGAGCAACATGCCAGGATACAAGCCGGCGGTCGAGCCGACCGTAATGTTAAAGGCGTTGATCGAGCCGGTCGCGGTGGTCGTCGCCAGACTCAAGCCCGAGAAGGTAACAATCGATGTATTCGGGTCCAAGCCCGCGCCGTTCAGAACCTGGTTCTGCGTCAGGCCAACGCCCGACGAAACCGCCACCAAGCTGGAGAAATTGCCATCGTACGTGGCCGTGAACGACGGCGCGACCGCGCCGCCGAACGGCATGCCATTCGCGCCGCCCGACACGATGATCGCCCCCGAGCCGCGCGAAATGATCGTTCCGCCGGTATAAGCGTTGGTTTGGTTCAAGACGACGGTGCCGGTGCCGTTGGTGGCCAACGAGCCGATGACAACCTGGACGGGCGGAATGCCAACCGACTGATCGGCCAGCAACGGCCCCGCGATGCCGCCCGACAGCGTCAAGGTCGTGCCGCCACCCCCCAGGCGATAGATGTCGCTTTGCCCATCGGTGTTGCGTCCTGGGAGCAAGCCGCTGAGTGAGTAGACCGAGCCTCCCTGGCTGGCCCCCAGGTAGAACGTGCCGTCGCCAATGGCCGACATATTCAACGCCGTGGTGCCAGTGGCCGTCGTAAAGGTCGTGCTATAGAGGGCCAGCACGCCGCTCGATGTGTTGCTGATGTACGAGGTGGGGTCGAAGTTGCCGTGAATGACGAACTGCGCCAAGCTCGAAGCGATGCTGCGCACGTCGACCACCTGGCCGCTGTTCAGGTTGCCAAGCCCTTCGATGATGATCCCGGCGCCGGGGTTGATGGTCAGCGTGCCCGTTCCCGCGGTGGCGAAGGGATTCGGATTGCCGCCGCTGGCCGAGCTGTTGCCAAAGCGGAGGAAGCCCATGTTGACATCAATGCCCCCCGAGGCGGTGTAGCTCGCGCCGTTGGTGGCCGACATCGACTGGCCCGAGAACGCTCCCGAGGGGGCGATGGCCAGCGTAATCGTGTTGGTGCCAATCGCCGTGATCACCTCGCCGGCGGGCAAGGTGCCACCGCTGATCGTTTGGCCAACGTACAAGCCCAAGGTCGACGACACGTTCATCGTGGTGCCGCTGCTGTAGGTGCCGGTGAACGTCGCCGTCCCGTTGTTAAGCCACAAGTTGTTCGGGCCGTTCTTGATCAAGGCCTGGTTCGAGCCGTTGTCGGTCACCGAGCCGTTGAGAACCAGGTCGGAACTGGCCAGAGTGAGAATCGGCGAGCCTGACAACGTGGTCGTGCCCATCACGCCCAACGAGAAGGCGTTAGCGCCCAGCAATGTCAGGTTCTGCGAGCCGATCGACAGGCTATTGAAAGCCAGGTTCTTGGTGGTGCTGGTGGTGTCGATACCGGTCCCTCCGCGATCGACGACAATCGTGGAGTTTCCATTCACGACCAGATCGTTGGCGAAGGTGATGGTCTTGAACGTCGTCGTGGCGTCAGCCGCGATCCTCAGGCTTAGCGTGCCGCCGTCCAGCGTGACCGCGCCCGAGCCCAGGCCGCCGGTCGCCAGCGCCGAATAGGTGGCCGTGTTGGCGCTATTCGAGCCATACACGAACATCGTGCCGGACACGAGCACCGTGCCGCCGGTGTAGGTGTTCAAGTTGGCCGTGTTCAACAACGCCAGCACACCGGTGCTGCCAAAGCCCGCGCCGTTCTTGATGAGGGTCGAACTACCGACGACTTGTCCGGCCAAGGTCAGGGTGGCCGTGGTTGTCGTGGCGACGGTCACGTTGCCGCCGGTGCCCAAATCGACCAACCCGTTGATCTGGATCGAGTTGGTGGTGCCCGATGGATTGGTGACCTGCAGCGTCTGTCCTTGTTCGCCCGGCGCGCCACCGAACAGCAAACCACCCGTCAGAAACGCCGTGCTGGTGGTGGTGGTCTGGCCGACGGCGCTCAGCACGGCCAAGGTGGCCAGCGGGTTGTTTGGTCCCAGGACGATCGAATTGCTAAACGTGCTGGCCGTGCCGTTGGCTCCGCCCAGGCCCAAACTGAGCGTGGTGTTGAAGCCGTTCAGCACGACGGCGCCGGCGGTGAAGGACGGGGCCACGTTGCTGCCACCGGCGGTGGAAGCGCCGCCGGCGACCGACTGGAGCGACACCGTGCCGCGATCGACGGCGATGTTGCCGGTGAAGTTCGGCTGGTTCGCCACCAAGGTCAGCACGCCGTCGCCGAACTTGGAAATGCTGGTGGCCAAGAGCTGGCCGGCGCCGCTGTTTGGATTGGTGATGTCACCGAGCGTCAAGTTGGCGCTGCCGCTGTTGCCGATGCTAATCATCGCTTCGGTCGACGCGGTCGGCGTGCCAAAGACCAATTGCGGCAAGATGGTCGGAGCCGCGGCGCCGCCGACCAGCAAGCCACCGCTTTCCAGGATCAATTGTTCGCCGTTGAACGAGGACGACAGGCTGAGCGAGGCGTCGACGCGCGCCGCGTAGACATCGATCGTGCTCCCGCCCGAGAACGTCGTGGAGGCCGTGAAATAGGCCCGATCGGTGCCGCCGGTGATCCCGCCGGCCAGCCCGCCGCTCATCGACAACGTGAAGCCGGCGTCGATAAAGCCCAGGTCCGTGGTGCTGTAGGTGAGGAACTGGCTATTGTTGCGGTCGACCATCCACGGCGCGACCATGCCATTGGTCACGGTGGGCACGTTGGCCGGAGTGGTGATGATCACGCGCTCGTCGGCGCCCAGTGTGTTCGCCGCCCCTTCGATCGACAACATGGCGTTGTTGCCGGCGATCGTGTACACGCCGCTCGAACCGGTGACCGCGACATTCGTCGACCGCGTGACGCCCGCGATGTCCAGTTCGGTGGCGCGGCCGTTGAAGCTGCGATTGGCGATGATCAACGAGCCGCCGGTGACGGTGACCTGGCCGACGGTTTCCCGGATGTCCGTGGTGAAATTGCCGATCAAGCGGAGGATGGTGCTGTCCAAGTTGACCGGCGCGGTGTCGAACCAGCGGCCGTTCGTGGCCGAGTTGGGCAACAGGTCGAATTGGTTGTCGAGGCGGATTTCACTTCCCGGGCGGGCCAGGACCGCGATGTTGCCGGTGCCGGTCGAATTGACGAAAGTTCCCCCCGCGCCGCCGGCCGTGACCAGGCCGAACGTCTCGATCTGGCTGGTGCTCAGTTGGCCGCGGAACTCGAGCGTGCTGCCGCTGTAAACTTCGGTTGGCCCCGTGTAGCTTTGCGCGCTGCCGAGAATCACCGTGCCGGTGCCATTGCCGACGGCGTTGGCCGCATTGGTGCGCGGCAAGCCGACCACCACGCCGGCGTTGCCGACCAGCACCGAGTTGTTGATCAACAGCGACGCGCCGCCGCCACCCAGGCGATAAGCCGCCTGGTTGATCGGGCTGCTGCTGGTGCCAAAGTTGTAGGCGGCGCCGACGCCCAACGAAGTGGCGTCGTAGCTGCCGTTCAGACCGACGCCGTTGCTGGTCGAACCCAAGTACCAACTGCCGTCGCCAATGCGCGACAGGTCGATGGCCTGGGAGTAGTTCTGGGTGTTGATCGCCAAAATGCCGCCGCCGGTTCCCAGCGACAGCACCATGCTGCTGTTATAGGCGCCGGCGGCCATGGGCGTGCGGAGGTTGTAGCTGGCGATGGGCGAGTTGTCGCCGATGCCCAGGATGCCCAGGTTCGAGAGGTTGCTGCGGACATCGACCAACTGCCCGGCGTTGGCCAGGTTCGTGGGGCTGTTGAAGCGGACGATCGCGCCGGGCTGAATCGTGATGTTGCCGGGGCCGAGGGTCGCGCTGTTGTTAAGTTGGATCAGGTTGGTGCCCATCAGCGAGCCAAACGCCAAGGTGCCCCCCGCCATGACCGTGCCGCCCGTGTTGCCGGTCGTGCTGTTGTTCCCATTGATGTACAACGTGGCTCCGCCTTGGCGGAACAGGGTGCCGTTTCCACTCAGGTTGTTGACGGTCATGCTGAGGCCCATGCTCAAGGCCGCGTCACGCCCCTGCAGCGAAAGGTTGTTGATCTGGTACGAGTAGTTGTTCGCGCCGGTGGGGGACAGGAAAGCGGTTCCCAAAGGCCCGCCAAAGACGAGGTTGTTGATGAGGACCGTCTTGTTATTGCCGAGCGAAAGCGTGCGCGAGTCGATCGTCGCATTGGCGCTCGACTGATAGTTCATGCTGGTGATCGAGCCGAGCGAGCCGATCTGGATCGTGTTGTTCTGGAACTCGGTCAACAGTTGTGAATTGTTGGTGTTGTCGCCATCGTCGCGCAGGTTCCACGACGCGCCGTTGAGAATCAAGGTCGCGTTGGGGCCGAGCGGGCTGACGCCCCCCCCCGTGACGCGTGTTTCGATCGTGCCGACCTCCACCTGCCAGGCACCGACGTTATTGGCCGCGTTGCCCTGGTCACCCGTATTGGTCAAGAACAACGTGCTCCCACCGATCTTGGTAATCACGCTGCCAGGGGCGGACACCGGGCCACCCAAGACCACCTGGTTGACGACGTTGATGACCGCGCTATTGCTTGTCACCGTGCCGCCCGCCCCGTCGGTCATCACCACATTCATGCCGGCCACGGTGCCGCTGAAGGTGGCGCCGCCGCGGACCAAGATATTCGAGCCGCTGCCGCCAAAGGACACCACCGGCGCCAACACGTTCAGCGAGTTGATGACCTGCCAGGCGGCGGCGCCCGTGGCGGAGATATTGCTGGTGGTGTTTGGCGCGCCGTAGTTGTTCAACGCGGCCACGGTGACGTCGTAACCGTTGTTGGGCCCGATTTGAAGCACGCTGATGTTGTCCTCCACCTCGTTGCCCGCGATGGCCGTGGCGCCGAGGACGGCGCTAATCGTCAAGGCGCCGCCGGCGAGCACGATGGGGCCCGTGCCCAGACTGGTGACGCCTTGAATCTGCACGGCGCCGTTCGCCGAGTAGCTGCTGCTGGCGCTGAAAATCTGTCCGGCATAGATCGTCGTGGTGCCGCTGTAACTGCTGTTATTGCCCAGGACCAGCGTGCCGCTGCCGGTCTTGTTCAGGTTCAGGTTGCCGCTCAGCGCGCCGTTGAACGTGGTCGTCTGGTTGTACCCGTTCAGGGTCAGCGAGGCGGTCGTGCCGGCCGAGTTGGTGACGATGCCCGTCGAGGTCGACGAGTTGGCGAAGCCCAGGCCGGCAAACGTCAGGTTCTGACCGTTCAGGTCCAACGTCCCCTGGTCAACCGGCGCGATATTGACCAGCCCCGACGCGCTCGCGCCCGAGGAGAACGTGCTGCTGAACACGGCGCTCTGGCCGGCGAACTGCAATACGCCCTGGTCGATGGCCACGGTGGCGACGCTGGTCGTGGTGGACGAGGTGAGCAAGTTGCTCGTGCCACTCAGCACCAGGCTGCCGGCCCCCGCCTTGGTGAAGTTGGTCGCGGTGATATTGCCCGAGATGGTCGAGAAGCCGGTCTGGCCGCCGCGCACGTAGACCAGCGCCTCGGTGGCGCTGGACGAGGTGCCAAAGAACAGGTTCGCGCTCACCAAGGGCGCGCTCGTCGTGCCGTTCAGAATCAAACCGCCGTTGTTGATGCGCAGCACGTTGGTCGGATCGAACGGGCTGATGTTCGCGCTGGTCTGCACGGCATAGATGTCAATCGTCTGGCCCGCCGCGGTGCCGACGGTGGTGCTGGCGATCAGGGCCGCCAGGCTGGTCGCGTTGCTCGCGTCGAGCGAGCTCGTCGTGCTCGTCGTGTTGACGACAAAGCTGCCTGAACTGGCGTTGTAGGCGGCGAAGTTCAGGTCGCCGTAGACAATGCCGCCGGCCGTCACGGGGCTGGCGGTCACGTCTTGCACGACGATCGATGGCAAGGTCAGCATGCCGTTGGTAACCGACTGTGCCGTGCCGGTGGCGAACTTTTCCGTGAGTCCCAGATTCGCCAGCGCCGACGGCGAGATGATGATCGTGCCTTGCGCTTGGCGCGTCAGCGCCGTCGCGATCAACGTCGAAGTGGTGGTGGCGACAGACCCCATGGCCATTGCCACATAACCGCCGCCGGCGTAGTTCAGCGCGCCGATGGTAATCGACTGAGCCGCCGCTCCGGCGGAATTGTTGACGAACAACTCGCCCGAGTAGAGCGTCACGTTGTTGCCCGCGCCCGTGGTAAACGGAGTGCCCAAGGTGGCCGTCGTCTGGACAATGCCGCCCCCGGACGGGTCGCCACCGACGATCAGGTTGACGATGGCGTTCGTGGTGTTGTTCAAGGACAACGTGCCCGGGCCGATCACGCTGAGCGGGTTCGCCGCCGCGGCCGTGACCTTGGTGTTGATGTTCAAGCTGCTGCCGGCCAGCAAGTTCAACGACGACGGCCCAGCCAACGTCAAGACGCGGTTGCTATTGCCAAGGCCCGAGTTCCAGACGAGCGACGAGCCGCCGCCCAGCATCAATTGGGCATAGTTATTGGCGGAACCGAGCGTCATGTTGTTCGACGTCGAGGTGACCGCGCCCAGGTTGTTGTCGGCAAAGACTTCCAACGTGCCTTGCGAGATGGTGATTCCGCCCGAGAAGGCATTCGCGCCGGACAGCACCAACGTGCCGGCCCCCGTCTTGGTCAGCGACGTGGTGCCGGTCTGGGTAAGCGGCGCCATGATGGTGACGACGCCTTGCGTGGTCTGCACGTTGAACGTGCGCGCTAGACTGGACGCCGAGCTGTTGATGTTGAAGGCCGTGGAGTTGGCAAAGGTCAAGCTGTTGTGTCCGCCAAAAGCGACCGTGGTGGCGCTGGTCGAAGACAGCGCGCCGAGCGGGTTCATGATCAGCCGCGCCGCGCCGTACGCTTCGAGCACGACGCCGGTCCCGCTGAGCGTCAATGTGCCGGTTCCCAACGGGCCGCTCAGGATCGTGCCCGAATTGGTGGAACCGGTGTAATAAGTGTCGGCGCCGATCTGCAGCCGCCCGCCCGCCAGCGTTACGCCGCCGGTAAAGTTGTTGCCGCTTAGCCCGTTGGTGCTACCCGAGATGCGCACCGTGCCCGATTGGGTGCTCACCTGGGCGCCCAGGCTCAGGGCCCCCGTGCCGCTGATCGCCCCTTGCAGATCAAGAATCCCGCCGGTGTTGGTCGTCGAGCTGAATTGCAGCACGCTCATCGTGCCCGTCAAGTTGATGCCGCCGGTGATGTTCGCATAGGCGAGCGCCTGGCCATACAGATTGTTGGACGCGGTGCCGTTGGGCGTGGTCTGGATGTCGCGGCCAAACGTGACCTGCCCGGCCAAGCCCATGCTGCCGGCGGTGTTGGTGCCGGCATTGCCCAGGATGACCGGCGTGTCGCTGTTCCCCAGCGCGCCGTTCTGGTTGGCAAGCACGTTCGTACTGACCAGCACCGTGCCCGCGTTGATCGTCGTGGTGCCGAGGTACGTGTTCTGCCCACCCAACAGCAACAAGCCGTTGCCGGTCTTGATCAGGTCCGAGCCGGCGACGCCGCTGACGACGCCGTCGATGGCCAAGGTCGAGCTGGTCATGTTCCAGGTTCGCGTGGCGCCGACGCCCGACGGCGACATGTTCACGTTCCCCAGGATGTCGATCTCCGAGCCGTTGCTGGCGGTCATGGTGTCGGCCAGCAGGACGAGGTTGTTGACCGCCGGCAAGACAATCGACGTCGAGTCGGTCAGGTTGCCGCCGTTGAAGACCAGCGTCGCCTGGCCCAGGGCCAGGTTGTTGCCCAGGTTCAGGTTCGCGCCGTTGGTGTTGTTCTGACTGATGACCGGCACCGCGCCGCCGTTGATTTGCACGATGCTGCCGGCCGTCAGGTTGTTCCGATTGTTCAAGGCCAACGAGCCGTTGCCGTTCACGTAGGTGGCCAGGGTGCTGGTCGGATCGGCGCCGGTGGCGGCGCCGATCTGCACGCTGACCGTGCCGGTCGGGCTGCTGGCCGCGGTCAAGACGTTCTCGAAGAAGCCGCCACCCAGGCTGAGGGTACCCTGATTGCCGCCGCTGGCCAGACGATAGACCGGCGTGGTTCCGCTGTCCGGCGCGCCGGGAGTGAGCGTGGCGTTGAAGTATGTGTTGCTGGTCGACGTTCCCAGGAACATCTTGCCGTTGCCCAACGTGGCCTGGTTGATCGCTTGGGTGTAGAAGTTGATGTCCAAGGCCAGCACGCCGCCAAAGTCGCCGCTCGACTGGACCAGCACCTGGCCGTTCTGGGCCGTGCCCGACGTGGTGATCGTCGGCGCGGGACCGTTATAGGCCAGCGCCAGGCCGGCCAGCCCGATGCCGTCGCTGTTCAACGTGACGGTCTGGTTGGCGATGTTGCTGGGGTCCATGATCCGCAACATGCCGCCCGGGTTGACGGAGATCGGCCCGGTGCCGAACGGCGTCCCGGTCTTGGTCATGCTGGCCAGCACGCTGGTCGCCGTGCCTTGCGCGTCGCCGTTGACGATCGTGCCCCCCGAGTAGTTGTTGGTGGGGTTCACCAAGGTCAGGGTGCCATTGCCCCACTTGCTGAGCATGCCGCCGCTGACCTGGCCATAGAAGATTTCATTCGCCATGCCGGCGAACGACGCGATGATGTTGTTGTTATTGGCCCCCAAGGTCACCGGGCCCATGACGGCGATGCCCTGAATCGTCAGATTGATCGGGCTGTGCGGGCCAAGATCGGCCAGTGTCAGGGCGTTGATTCGCTGCAGCGTCGACTGGCCATTGTTGGTGATCGCGGCGTCGCCGTTGACGGTGACATTGCTCCCCAGGTAGCTTGTCGCGCGGATATTCGACGCCTGGGTGGCGGTCGAGGCGTTGCCGACAAAGGCATCGATCACCAAGCCGCCGCCATTGAGCACCACATTCTGGCCGTTGAGCGCGCCGGCCACGGTGGTGCCGATACCGCTAATCGAGTTCAACACCATGAGGTTGCCCTGATTGATCGTGATCGTCCCGGACAACGACGGGTTGCTCGAGAAGATATCGAGTTGGCCTGCGCCAAACTTGGTCAGGCCGTTGGCGACGATCTGGGCGTTGATCGTCACGGTCGTGCTGTTGTAGATGATGGCTTCGGTCGGGGTGCTCGTGCTGCTGTTGCCAAAGTAGAGAGTCATCGGCGCCGGCAAACCCAACATACCGGTCGATGTCGTCGCGGCCCCCAGCGTGGAGGCCGCGGCCACCAACAAACCACCGCTCTCAAGCGTGATTTGATTGAACGCACCGTTGGGGTTGATGGTGGTCTGGGCGCCGATGCGCATGGCCCAGGCGTCGATGTTCGACGACAAGGTCGTGGCGGCGACTTCGACATCGATCGTGTCCTGGCCCGGGCTCGCGCCGGCGCCAAAGACCGCGCCATTGACAATCTGGCTATAGCCGACTTGGCCTGCCGCCGGTGAGGCGTTATTGGGCAACACATCCTGGAAGCCGGTCCCCAGGCCCGACGGGTCATAGGTGACGTACGTCAGGTTGGTCAGGTCGACGATCCACGGCGCGGCCATACCGACGCCGCCGGCGATCACGCCGCTGCCGGTGTTGGTCACGCCGCTCAATCCACCAATCCCGCTGATGCCACCGTTGACGATCAAGCGATCCGATTGACCAGACAAAGTGCCGACACCGTCGGCCTGGCCCAAGGCATGGAACGAGCTGGTCGACACCTGAATCTGCAAGGTGCCACCGGTCCCGCGCACCAGGCCGGCCGTCGTGGCATTGGTGCCGCCGATCGTCAAAGCCGCGTTGCCGGCCGCGCCGCGGTTGACGAACAAGGTCGAGCCTTTGTTAACGGTGATCACGCCGATCGTCTCGGACGAGTCGTACGACGAAGCGCCCAAGAAACGGAAGGTGCCGCCGTTCAAGTCAAGCGGAACATTGTCGCCCCAGCGGCCCTGGCCCCCGGGCACGTTCCCCGGCGCGTCGAAGATCAGCAACGAACCGCCCGGCCGCATCTGGATGTTGACCGAGTTGGTGCCCGTGGCGGCATTGAAGAACGAAGCCACGCCGTTATAGCCCCCCGGCAGGCCCGCTTGCAGCGTGCCATACACCTCAACGGTGCCAGTTCCCAGCGGCGTCTGTCCGGCCGGGC
The DNA here is from genome assembly GCA_018242585.1 of Planctomycetota bacterium. NCBI lineage: Bacteria > Pseudomonadati > Planctomycetota > Planctomycetota bacterium. The sequence continues at coordinate 65,774 of JAFEBQ010000004.1, read as the reverse complement.
CGGAACCGACGTCGATTTCGACGGTGGTTGACTTGGCGATCTGGGTGCCGCCGGTGTAGTTGTTTGATTCACGAATGTAGATCGTGCCACCACCCAGCGTGACCGAGGCGACATTGCTGTTCGGGTTGCCAAACTGAACGAAGGTCGGCACGCCCCCCTTGTCGGTCAGCAGGTTGTCGGGCCCGACCAGGGCCAGGCTGTTGACGCCGCCCCCCAGTCGATAAACCGGGGTGCTGACGCCGGTCAGCGTCGTGATGATCGGCTCGGCGGCGCCCGCGCCGAGCGTCGCGGCGGTGTAGTCGACTTCCTGGTTCAGCGCTCCGCCCAGGAACGCGCGGCCATTGCCGATGGTCGACATGTCGAGCGGTTGGGAAAAGTACGGCGTCGAGATGCCCAGCAAAACACTATAAGCGCTATTGAAATTGCTGGATGTCAGGAGCGTCGAGGGATCAATGCTCGTGTCGAGGGCCACCACCCCCATCGTGCTCTTGGTGCTCAGCACTTGCAGCGCCGCGCCGCCAATCGTGCCGTCGTTGCCAAAGGTGCTCGACAACCGCAACACCGCCCCCGGAAACACCTCGACGCGCCCGCTGCCCAGCGGCGTGCCGCTGGTCGGGACGATCTGCAGCGCGCCGGTCAGGATGTTGGTGCCGCCGGTGTAGGTGTTGCTATTGCCGGCGATGACCGTCGTGAAGGTGTAGTTGCCGAGGGCTTTGATGTCGAGCGCGCCGCCGCTGATGACGCCTGCCAGGCTGAGGGTGCCGCTGGGATATCCGGTCCCTGGCGCGATCACGGCGTAGTTGCCCAGAATGTTCACGGCGTCCTGCACTTGCAGGCCATAACTGTCGGCGCCGGTCACCGACAGGGTGTTCTCACCCAGGTTCAGCGTGCCGATTTGGAAGTAGTTTCCCGTGTAGCTGGTCGAGGCCGTGGTGCGATCGACGTTGATCGCCGCCGAGCCGAGCAGATTCAGCGTCAGCCCCGTGGTCGTCGGATTGCCCAGGATGATCGCGCTGTTGAAGCCGCCGCCGTTGCTGTTCAGGTTCAGCGTGCCGCCATACAGGTTGACCGCGCCAGGCGTCGTGCCATTGGCGCCGCCGAGGGCCTGCGGGTCTTGAATCGTCAACGTGCCGGCCGTCAGGTTCACGCCGCCGGTAAAGCTGTTCTGGCTGGCTTGGTCGTTGCTGGTCGAGAAGTTCGACAGCACCAACGTCCCCTGGCCGTTCTTGTTGAGCGTGACCTTGCCGGTGCCCGACCCCAGGTTGTCCTGAATCACGCCGCCAAAGGTGGTGACGGCGCCGTTGGGGCTGTTGACGCGGAGCGTGGCGTTGGTGTTGCTGCTGTTACCGACGATGCCGCCGGCGATGCCACCGGTGACGGCCGCCGTGTTACCCAGGCCGGCAACCATCAGCGATTGGCCATTCAAATCCAACGTGCCCTGGTTGTTCAAGAACAACTGCGTCTGTCCGGGAGAGAACAAATTGCCAGCGCCCGCTCCGATGCGCAGCGTTCCCTCTTGGACCGTCACGGCGCCCAGCACGGAAAAATCAGCGCTGCTCAAGTTGAGCGTGCCCGTGCCGAATTTGGTGAAGCTGTTGGCGACCACGTTGCCGGTGACCGAGGCCGTAAAGCCCGGCGCGACGTACAGCAGGACTTCGCCCGATGTGGTGGTTCCGGTGGCATAGGTGGCGTCAGCGATCAAGTTCGCGCCGATGGTCACGTTGCCATTGACGAGGATGCCACCTTGATTGGTGTTGGACAAACTTTCGACCAGCAGCGTGCCGCCGGTGATATCGGCCGACGTGGCCAGAGCGTAAATGCTGCTGGTGCCGGTCAGGTTCTGGGTCGCGCTGATCGAGGCGATGGCCGTTGGCTGGAGCGGCGTGCTCACCAGATCGGTCACCACGGCGCCCGAGTACGACCTGACGCCCACCGTGCCGCCGCTGGAGACCGCGAAGTTTCCAATGCCATTGGTCTCGACGATGATGCTGGCGGGCAAGATGCCGACGCCGCTCACATTGGCCGACGCCGCGGCCACGCCGTTGATGTTGCCCGTCTGCAACCAGCGCACGCCGCCGGCCGTCGTCACGCCCAGGGTGTTGGTGCTCCCCGGGTTGAGGATCAACGTGCCGAAGCCCGATCGAGTCAGCGCGCCCGACATGGTAAACGTGCTCGTCGTGGTGGCACCCGCGATGATTTCCAAGTGCCCGCCGCCGCCGTACGTCGAAGCTCCCGAAGTCGTGACGGTTTGATTGGCGGCAAGGTTCTTCAGCGACAGGGTGCCGCCGTTGAAGCTGAGCGTGGCCGTGGCCGCGAAGGGCAGGCTGCCGCTGGCTTGCAGGACGCCGTTTTGGATCGCCACCGCGGTGTTGGTGTTGTTGCCCGCGACGAACAACGTGCCGCCGCCAAGCTTGGTCAACAAGCCCGTGCCGCTTACCACGCCGGCAACGGTTGCGGTCGCGCCGGCCGCGATATCGATTCCGCCCGACGTGGTGACGGCGATATTGCGCGAGGTGGTGAACGAGCCTAAATTCGCGGTGGTGTTGAGCACCTGCAACACGCCACCCTGAATGGTGACCGACTGCTTGGTCGGCACGTCACCCAGGTTCACGTCGGCGCTGACGGCCAGAATGCCGTTGCTGATCGTGGTAATGCCGGTGTACGAGTTGACGCCATTGAGCAGCAACGTGCCGAGGCCCAGCTTGTTCAGCGCACCGGCGCCGCTCAGGTTGCTGTTGCCGGCCACGTCGAGCGCCTGGGTCAGGGTGACACCCGCCCCCACGTCGAACAGGCCGAGGCCGTACAGGACATAAGGCCGGTCGGTGGTGAACGAGGTTGTCCAGGCCGCCAGACCGCCGCCGTTCATCGTGATCAACGACTGCGACGAGATTTGCGAGTCGTTGGTGACCAGGATTTCGCCGAGGTTGATGTTGGTGGCACCCGTCCAACTGTTGTTCGTATTGGTCAGGGCCAGCACGCCGGCGCCACCTTTGGTCAGGCTGTTGTTGGCCGCGCCGTTGATGCCATCGGAGATCGTGCCGGTAATGATTACCATGCCGTCCGACGTGCTCGAAGTGGCGGCATTGTTGATGGTCAAGGTCCGGTTCGCCCCCGTGATGCCGTCGCCCAGGTTCACCTGTCCGGCAATCACCAAGCTGGGCGTGTTGGTGAACACCGCGTCGCCGTAGAACCCGATGGTGTTCGTGATGGTCCGCAGCGCGCTGAGCGTGGGGAGCCCCGAGGACGAATCGGCCGCCAGCCCACCGCCGTTAAAGAAGATGGTGCTCGTGCCAAGCGCGTTGTTGTTGGCCGCGAAGACGGTCTCGCCCGCGTTGATGATCGACGAACCGCTGTAGTTGTTCGCCACCGCGATTTGCACGTTGCCGCTGCCATTAAACAGCGCGACGCTGCTGGCCTGGTAATAGTTGCTGATGGCGCCGAACTGCACCGTGACGCCACCGGTGAAGGTGCTGTTGTTGATTTGGTTGTTGCCGCCCACCAGGGTGAGCGTGCTGCCGCCGCCCCCCAGGCGATAGACCCCGTTGGTGTCCGGAGTGAGCGTGCCGGTGAAGCTGCCGCCAAAGTTCGAGCCGAGGAACCAATTGGACTGGCCAAAGATGTTGCCAAAGTCAATTGGCGCGCTGAAGCCGGTGGCATTGATGCTCACCACGCCACCAAACGGCGCCGAGTAATTGGCCGAGTTGATCGTCAACGACAGCGAGCTTGCCAACGGCAAGCCCGCGTTACCCGAGTAGGCCAGACCGATGCCTGCCAGGCCGCCTGTGTCGCTGGTCAAGGTTACGTTCGTCACGCCGGAGACGGTCGTATTGGTGATCCCCAGGTTGCCCCCCGGGTTGACGACGATCGGGTTCCCCGTGCTACCCGCCGTACCCAGCGGTGTGTCTCCGGCATTGTTCCCCGTGGCCAGCAGCAACAACCCTTGGTTAACGGTGACCGAGCCGGTGAAGCTGCTGGTCGTGCTGTCGATGAACAGGAAAGAGCCGCCGTACTTGGTGAACGAGACGCCCTCGCCCACCAACGGCCCGTCGATCCGGGTGGTGCCCGAGGTGACGTTGAAGATCGTGTTGCCGCCGAGCGTGGTCGTGCCGATGTCGAAGTTCTGGTTCACCATCGACAACACGATCGGGTCGGTCGGATCGTTTGGCCGGGCGTTTACTTGCAACGTGCCCAACCGCGGCTGACCGCCGTTCGAGTCGCTCATCTGCGCGTCGCCGTTGACCGTGATGTTGTTCTGATAAAAGACCGTGCCATTGTTAAAGTCGATCGTGCCGCCGTTCAGCAAGATGGGCCGGTAGTTCAAGCCGGTCTGACTGCCCGACAACGTGCCGGCGTTGACGGTGATGGTGCCGGTCAGGTTGGTGTTGGCTCCGCTGATCGTCAACGTGGTACCGGTGGAGCCCGTGCGTGTCAGTCCGTTGGCCGTGATGGCCCCCGAGATGGTCGCGTTGCCTGTGTTGATAAGCACCGCCTCGACGGGCGTCCCCACCGAGCCGAACACGATCGGGGCCGAGATCGTGCCGCCGGTCTGAATCAAACCACCCGAGCCGATGGTCAGGGTCGTACCGCCGATGTTGTTGGCCGTGCGGAACGCCCAGGCCGACGCGCCGGCGGCGGTGTTGATGTTGGCGGTGACCACGACCAGCCCGGTGGGATTCGCGCCGATCGTGCCCGTTGACAGGGTTGATGTCCAGGGGGCGTCGATGAAGCCGGTCGCGCCGTAATTCATGAACGTCAGGTTCGTCTGGTCAAACATCCACGGCGCGACCATGCCATTGGTCACCGGCGGCGCGGCGCTGGTGCCGTTGAGATTGGGGGCGAAGATTTGCACGCTGCCAGTGCTGGTCGCGCGGCCGATGATGGCGTACGACGTCGTCGACGCCAGGAATGCCAAGGTGGCGTTGTCGTTACGGTTCAAGGCCGAGAAGGTCAACGTGCCGGTGCCGCTGGTGGTAGTGGTGCTGGCCTGAAGGCTGACCGCGCCCGACATGTTCAAGGTCGCGAACTGCTGGGCCGAAGTGGTCAAGGCACCCGTGTACGAGACGGTGAAATTCAGCGTCGAACCGTACATGTTCAGCACGGTTGACGGATCGAAGCGGACGTTCGTGTTGGCGGTGGTGAACGCCGTGTTGTTCAACTGGATCGTGCTGCCGGCATAGGCATTGACGGTGGTGTTACCCAGCATCGGGCTGGTGCCCACGTACTTGCCGTTGATGTTCAACGTGCTCAGGCCGAGCAAATCGATCACGCCGGTGCCGATGGGGTTCTGATTGGTCGTGCCGGCCAGGTTCAGTTGGCTGCGGCCGTTGACGGTCACCGTGCCGCTGTAGCCGGCGTTGTTGCCGCTGATGACCGTGGCGCCGGTCGAGGTGTTGTAGCCTGACACGTTGCCGATCGGCGAGCCGATGATCAACGGGGCCGTGGCGTTGGTAAATGTGTTGTTGCCCGACACGGTCAGCGTGTTGTTCAACAGATTCCCACCCAAGCGATAGGCGCCGGTCGGGTCGGGGGACAAGGTGCCCGTTAACGTGCCGCCCGCCGCCGAGCCGAGATAGATCGGGCTGCTCGAAGCCCCGGTCGACCAGAGGAAGTTGGACAGATCGATGGGGAAGGTATAGGTCGAGCTATTGATCTGAAACGCGCCGCCGTACACGCCCACGATCGCGTTCTGAAAATTGGCGATCGGCGTCGCGCTCATGTCCACCGCCGAGTTCAAGCCGAGGGCGCCCATGCCATTCAGACTCGAAGCCAGCACGATATTCGTGCCCGCATTCAGATTCGCGCCAGTACTGACTTCCAGTTCACCGCCGGCATTGACCAGGACGGTCCCCGCTTGTAATTGCGAATTGGCCCCCTGAAATAACAAGCGGCCTTGCAGGATATTGGTCACGGCCATCGGGTTCGAGCCGCCCGAGGGGAACGTCGGCGTGAACGACCAACTGTCGTTGACCCCCGCGCCGCCGTTTAGCACCAAGGGGCCGCCGCCCGTCTTGTTGAGCACCGCGCCGGTGACGTTGCCCGAGAGGAAGACCGTGTTGCCGACATTCAACGTCGTGATCGGCCCAGCCAGCGTCGTCGCGCCCGAGAACGTATAGGTGCTAAAGCCAGCAATCGTGAAGAGCGAATTGGCCACGTTCAGCCCGCCGCTGATCGTGGTGGGGACGTTTCCGCCATTGGTGATCGTGGCCGCCCCTTGGACGTTGATCAAGTTGGTGTACGTAAACGCCGCCGCGTCGAACGTGTTCAGAACGCCGCCGTTGTTCAGGGTGATGGTCGTCGGCGTGCCCGTGGGGCCCAGGCTCACTTGTTTGAGCAGCAGTGTTCCAGCCGTGATCGTCGTGCCGCCGGTAAAGCCGGTCGAAGCGCCCGTGATGGTCAAGGTGCCACCGCCGTTCTTCACCATGTTCGCCGAACCGGCCAGGATCGACGAAATGGTGGCGCTGGCGTTGGCCGTCAACGTGGCCGTCGTTCCCCCCAGGGTCAGGGTGTTGGCGCTGCCGACCGTATAGCCCGTGGTGTTGAACGTCACGCCGCCGACGGTGATTCCCGCGGCCTGCAAGTTGACGGCCCCGCCGACCAGCCCGCCGAACACCGCCACGTCGTTGCCGGCGTTGTTCCAAGTGGTGTCGGTAACACTCGAGCCATCCCACCACATCGTGGTCAAGTTGTCCCACGTGCCAGCCCCACCCAGCCCGATCTGCGTGGCCAGGCTGTAGGGATTGCTGTTGTTCACGTTCTGATTTGGATCCCAGTAAAACGTCCCGGCGCGTGATGATTGGGGCAGGCCGATGAGCACCGACATGATGACGCACCAGTAAACCAGCGCGTGGTGGCCGACGCGCCGCGCGATCTGACGGCGCGTTGATCGAGTGCCGGTCGCCAAATCCACCGCGTCGCGAGCCATGGAACCGCAGGCGGCGATCAGCGCGTCCCACCAACGCAACAATCCACCTCGTTCGAGCCAGGCGTCGATCCGCGCTTGTCCGGTGAGGAAGGCCCGCTTGAGCTCCAAGGCCAAAGCCGCGAACTGACCGGCCGCAGCCGATTCTTCAAAGAACGCTTCCTCGTCCCAGACGTCATCGAGTTGGTCGGTTTCGATTGCGCCGACCGGTGCTGGGCCGCCGACACGAGCGCTCCGAGCCAGCCAGCACCACATGACGACGACGCCCAGCGCGGCAAGCATGAAGAAGCCGACGCTGAACCAACCGTTGCCACCGCCGCGGCGCGCCGTCAACTCGGCTTGGCGCCGTTGTGCGGCTTTTTGTCGCAGCGCGTCAACTTTGACCTGTTGCTTCGCCACCTGCTGTTGCAGTTGTTGCAATTCTTCGGCATTGGGCACGTACAGCACTGGCCGCGATTGAGCGGGCAGCGGGATGGTTAGCGTCCGCGCGCGTGTGAAGATCGGCGACAGCCCATTTTGGAAGCGGAGCGTGCCACTGCGCAGCGGCAGCAACGACTCGGTCAATACGCCGGCTTCATCGGCCGCTCGACGCGCGGGCGGCGGAGTTGCTTCGCGCGCGATGCCGAGCGCTCCGACTTCGATGCCATAGCGGTAATCGGCGCGCTCGGCAATGGCCAAGGGCGCCGCGGGCTGTGGCGCCATCGGTCGCAATGATTGCCGGTCCCAGCCCCAGACTAGCGGGGAACGCGCTTCCCCTCGCGGCTGGCCGAGGTTGGGAACGGAATCGCTAGCTGGCGGGGCGGCCTGCAAGCGCGGCGCGAACCCCGAGCAAAACGAAAGGAGCAGCAACCACGCGGCCGCCCAGCGGCGCGAAGCCTTTACGTACATAACCGCCTACCTTGTCAAGCAACGAGACTCTGGGCGCAGCACAACCGCCGGTTCGAAGGAAACCTTCGCCGCACCACAGGTCGTCTCAGGATTTGGCCAGAAAGGCCGTCGAAATTTGCAACCAAATTCGATCCGAAGCCGAGCGCACAACGCACTCCCACGAAGGCACCCCCTTCGCGGGCATCTCAATCAAACGGATACACTGCCCCGTGCAGGTGGCACGCGTCAGCCCTGAGACATGCCGTTGCGAATTGCCGTCGCACACAGCCGTACCGAATGCGACTGGCATCTCCCGAGCCAGCGCTTTCAAAACAGCCGCGTTATCAACGCACAGCCCGCGCGACTAGGTAGAAGGCAAAAAATATGCCAGCAGGCATGCCACGCGCGAGCGAACGCCGCGCGTGTAAAGAAAAAATGCTAAAATGACGGGAATCGTTAATGTTTTGCGCGCGCATTTTTTGAAGAAGAGTGGCGTAAGACGCTTGGTGGGGTGTCGTGCCCCCCGACAGGCAGTCGCGTGTTTTGTAAAGCTTTCGCGACAGTCTGTCGTTAATGATTGATTGCGCGGGTTGCGTTAAAGCAAAAGAAGTTGCTGCCTCGCCAGTATGAATGATGTGCGGCGGCGCTCATCGTCACGAGCAAATCGGACCGCTGCGCCAAGCACTTTCTTGAGGCTGTTGCGAGCATCGAGAGCCGCCGTTCAAGCTGTCCGCGGCGCCGCGCGGCGCAATCATGCGTGTTGTGGTTGTCAAATACGACAGAATGGCGGGTAGTGCATGGATTCGGCGACGCGCTGGCGTAATGACGCTCCGCGCACCCCCCCTTGCAACGGAGAACGTAAATTATTTTCTTGCGATTATTTGTCGTGTTTCTCGGCGATTTTCTGGTTTTCCCCTCATCGGTGGGGCTCGTTTGTCGTGCCAGGGTACGCCATTTGCTTTACGTCGGCTGGTGTCGATCCTGCGTCCAACGCGCAGGCAGCGTTCAATACACAGACAAAGTTAACCTTTTTCGATGCCGCGCTACGACGCGCGGCCGCGAGGAGTTGTCCGTCGACAGCCAAACTGAGAATGGCGACCGACGAGGATGGCGACGGTGTATTTCAGGATGGGAGTCCGCAGTTATGTCGATCGTGGAACACGAACTGAACGAAACCAAAGTGTTAGCATCCCCGCACGCTTGGCCCGAATTGAGCCAGCGCGAGATGTCCGTCCTGACGTACCTGGTTCAAGGCTATAGCCACAAGGAAATCGCGGACACGATCGGAGTAGCGGCTGGCACGGTGAACGTATTTGTCCACCGCATTCGCCAAAAGACCAAAGCCCGCTCGCGGCGCGAGCTGATTCTGGCCGCGGCGCAGTATGGCATTCACCACCCGGACGACCGCGCGGACAACCACCCGCGACACGAGCCAGACTTGCAGTTCGTCGAAGAGGCTTGGCCCAAGGTTCCCGACTCGGTTCGCGCGGCGATTCTGTCGCTTGTCCACGCGGTCAGCTCGATCGGCGACACGACGGCCGTTTCGCGATAGTGCGGCGATCCCTGGCGAGTTGCGACGTCAGGTTTCATGCTAAACGGCGCTGGAAGGTCGTGGGCTGACGCCGCATTCAACTCAGCCGCTGTGTTGATGAACAGCTAGTCGAGTTCCGTCGGCTTCCACTCGTCGCGCGCCATTGCCGCTTCCCGGTGACAGACCGTCCCCGTGATGATCTGTGTCACTGACACATTGGCTCCTGCCGGTCGTCGCGCGGCGTGGTTGGTCGTCGGGTCGCCGATCAGCGCCGCCAGCGCGATGCTTCATTGCCAAGGACGCGAGCGCCGTCTTCTTGACGACTCACAACAGGGATCTCAATTGCAAATGGGCCATCGTCGCCTGGATACCGTGTCGTCCGGCCTCTTCGTTGGCCATTTCAACCACAACCATGCTCATGGCAATCGACAATTCGCGCACGACAACGCCTTGTCCGATTCTGACGGACGCCACCTTCGCTTCGTGGGCAATTAGCGCGCCAGCAACGTGTGCGTCAAATCGACGGCTTCGCCCATCGCGGTGGTAACCGACGGGCTTCGTATCCATCGGAAAAACGTCGGCGTTGCTGGTTGGCCATTCTTAAGCGTGGCGGATCGTGCGGATTTGTCGCATGAGCATTGGTCAACACGAGGTCAACCTGTCTGACGAAATTTGCCCCCAGGTGATTGCCTCCGCCCGGGAATGCTGCGATATAAGGACGATTGCCGGAGAATCGCGAGCGGTTCCAGGCGGTTGCAACAACGGAAGGCTTGAATCATGCTTCAAAGTGACGATTTAGTAGAGGTGTTTTCCACGTCCGACGCGACCGAAGCCGAGCTGTTGCGCGGCGCTTTGCACGGCGAGGGAATCAAGTGCGAAGTGGACGGCGAATCGCAGGCTGGCCTGGTCGGATTGGGAATGATGAAGATCAAGCTGCTGGTCCGCGCCATCGATCATGACCGCGCCCGGTCATATATCGAAAAGCACCAGGCGCGACAACCTCCGCAGCCTTGATCGTTTCGGAACCTGAACGGAGGAGAGTCGGATCATGTCGACGGGTGACACCAGCTCAGCGGATCAAACGCATCGCGCCGCCGCAGAGCTGCGCCAGCGGTTGGCCGATTTGGAACGAGATATCAAGGCTCTGGCCGAAGCGGCCAAGGCGGCGGCGCGGGAAAAAGTCAGTGACTTGCGCCAGGAAGCCGAGACGTGCCGCGAAGAACAGCGTGCCAAGATCCGCGGGGTCGAGCAATCGATCGAGCAGTGCTTGACCGAACATCCGATCCGCGCGGTGCTGACGGCGGCGGGAATCGGTTTTGTATTGGGAGCCATTTGGACGCGTCGCTGATCTTCGCGTTACCGTGCCAAGGGATGGTGGCGCGGTGCGCAGGTGCTGCCGAAAGTAACTCGCCATGATCGCCCAGGTTCACGACGATCCGGAACAACCGCCCGCGCCAGAGGCGGACGCCGACGCGACGTATGCGCAGCTTGGGCAAGAGTTGGCCGAGTACGTCTGGTACTATCTGTCGGTTCGCCTCGATCAGTGGCGCGATCGCGCGCACCGTGCGGCCATCCTGGGGGTCGCCGGGATCTTGGCCCTGTCGATGGTCGTTGCCGCGTTGATGGTGGCCACGGCGCTGCTGTTGATCGGAGCGGCGGTGCTGCTGGGCGAGGCGCTCGGTGGCCGGCTTTGGCTGGGGTGTGTGGGCGTCGGCGCGGGGGTGTTGTTGGCCACGGTGACGCTGGGCGGGGGGGTGGTCTGGCGAATGAGGGCCGCGTGGCGGGCGCAATTGCGCAAAAAATACGAGCATCGTCGGGAACAACAGCGTGAGCAATTTGGCCGCGACATCAGCGAACCAGCGTGATCCGCTGGCCGGCGAACTGGCCCTGGCCGAGGCCGGTATCCGCCGTCGCCGTGGCGAAATCGTCGCGCGCGTTGGTGATGATCTGGAGCCGCGCCGTATCGTCGGCCAGCATCCGTGGCTCTCGACCGCCGGCGCTGGCCTGGTCGGCTTTGCGGTCGGCCGAATGGTGTTCACCACGCGACGAAGTCGGCCCACCAAAGGAGAGGCCGCGCCGGCGCCGATTCCCTCGTGGCTGACGCTCGCGCTGCCACCGATGGTTGAAGTCGCCAAGCTGCTGATTACCCAATGGCTGGGCCGGCGCAGCTAACCGTTTTGGTCAACGCCGACGAGTTGACCGTCGCGCCCGCCAATGCCACGCGCGCCTGGGTGCAATTGCCCATTGTCGAACGCCGATTGGAAGGGGTTTGAACCGACCAATGGTGTGTTGCCGGCGACTGGGCATGTGCGGCTGGCGGTGGGCCGGCTTTTCCGCGATACGACACCCATCTTGAGCGCCTTGGGCTCGGTGGTGGCCGAAACGATGACCACGGCCGTCGAGCTTGGCGATCAGCCGCCCGCCGAAGCAGGTGGGGCGCAAATCGCCAATCCGACGCCGGCACTCGACGGCAAATCCGCGACGACTTAGCGCCCGCAAGCCGATTCGTCGAGCGAGATGGCCATCCGTATCAAGCGAGCCTGCGCTTCCAAGGCCCGTTCGTGGCGCACCTGCAATTCGTGCGAGTCCCATTGATCGCGGATCAGGTCGGCGCGGTGATGGATTTCCCGAATCGACAAGTGGCACGGCTGATTCAATCGGCTGTCGTGGTTATGGCTGACCATGGTGGCATCCTTTCGCGGTCGGAACCTGAACTGGGGTGGATTGTTGTTTGTGCCAGACTCGTACCGAGCTTGTGGCCAGATAAACGCAAACGGTGTGCCAAGTCGTGGTGAATGGAGAGAAAACCAATCCACATCAGGGAAGTTGGCAAGAATCGCCAAGAAAGCGAGGGAAATATGACAGGATGGCAATCAGGTTGATCGCGACCAACTCACGTTCTGAGTTCGACGACGCGAGCTATCGAAGCAAACTAAGACTGAAATCGTCTCGCACTGTATCCATTTCGCGACACCATGCAGACGAGCCATTGCTGATAGACTGCCGGGTGAGTTGTGGCGCTGTGAATCGTCGGTGGTTTTCCCAGCTTGTGCAAATCTCGCTCGCGTGCGTCGCTTGAGTATTCTGCATCCCCATCGTGGCGCGTGATGAGCCGTAATGGATCAACTGAAGGCAAACAATCACGGCATCGGTTTTGTCAGGAGATTGATCGTTGCCATGTTTGGCCAAGAGCGATAATGTTGCAGTAGCCTACTGCAAAGGGAATCAATGATGAGCCCATCACGCGACATCGTGCAGCTAGAAGAACAGGTCGAAACCATTCGCGAGCAGGTCGCCCACTGGCAACAGCCGTCGACCGCCGACGCCGCGCCGACCGCAGCCGACGAGGACAACGTCACCGAACTGTGCCAGATGCTCGAAAAGTTGCACGAGGCCGAAGAATCTCTGCGCGAAGTAGCGCGTGGCTAGCACTCAACACGCCGGCGCTTTTCACATCAACCCCGGTTTTTGAATCGGGGCTTCTAAGCCGTGCCACGGGTATGCGTTTCGTCGCGCCTGAATCGTGGAGCGTGATCGATTCGCCACCGGCGTTGCCCCGCGAACCAGCGCGGACAGGGTTAGAAACCCATTTCAATGACCGCGCGCGGCGTGCGACAATTTGTCTTCCGCCATTTGGGGAGGGCGGCAAATTGTCGCATTGCTCATTAGTGGCATGGTGCAAATAATCTCGTAAGCGACTAACTGGCCATACTTTCGCCACGTGGCGACGTTTTGGCGCACCGATTGCTTTTGGGGGTGACACGACGGAGCGTGTGGTCGCGCTTGGCGTCGCCGCATTATCTCGATCTTTCGTTGAGTGGAATACCTGATGAACCCGCCTCGAGCCATTGGTCGCGTCAAGCAAGTCTCTCGGGCGATGCTGCGCGGCAATTTGGCATTGTTGTTCCTGGCCTTTGGGCTGTGCGTGGTGGGGATCGCGGGAATCGCTTTCTGGAGCATGACGCTCGACTTCAAGGAAACTCGCAACGGGCTGTTGCAGGTCGAGGTGAATCGGCTGCGCTCGCACGCCATTCGCACGACCATGCGCATTCAGGACGAATTTCAGCACATCACCTCGCCGCAAGAGGGACTCGACAAGGCCGACGCCGAATGGCTGCGACGCCATTGGGATCGGACGTTGCCAACCGACGATTCGCATCTCTACGCGGCGGTGGTTGACCAGACGGGGCAGGTGCTCAAGCACAGCACCAAGTCGCTCGAAGGGGGCGCGCTGGCCCACAATTGGTATCAGCGTCAGATGCCCGACGCCGGCGAGGATGTGGTCGAGACCAGTTCCCCAGAATTGACCGGTGGAATCACCGCCTATGATCTGTCAATTCCGGTTCTGGTGGGAAGCAAACAGATTGCGACGTATCACTCGGGGCTGAATACCGAATGGTTCGAGCGCCGGTTGACCCAGGTGATGGCCACCACGCGACAGCGCTGGATCGTGACCACGTTGCTCATTGTCGTGGTGGTGGGCCTGGCTTGTTACTCGGCGATTTCGATCGCCAAGCGTGTTTCCGATCTACAGACCGCGCTGGCCGTTGGCCGTGTCAAACAGTTGGCCGAGTTGGGGCAGGTGGCCGGCGGCATCGCGCACGAAATCCGCAATCCGCTGAATGCCGTCCGCATTAACCTGCACGTGATCGAACGGGCATGGTTGGCTCATGCCGCTCGTGAATCACAACCCACCGAGATTGTCACCGAGACGATCGAAGAAATCGGGCGCGTCGAGGGCATGCTCCGCACGCTACTGGAATATGCCAAGCCCGAGGAAGCCCGGGCCGAACTGGTTGACGTTGGCGTCGAGGTCCGTTCGCTGTTGACCTTCATGGGGCCGTTGCTGGATCGGGACGAGATCAAGCTGGCGGCGACGTTGCCCACCGAGCCTGCGCTGGCTTTCATCGATCGCACCCGCTTGCGGCAAGTGATGCTCAATCTGTTGACCAACGCGGCCGAGGCCGTTGGGCCGCACGGGCAAGTGCGGATCTCGGTCGCCACCGACGGCGAGACGTTGAAACTCCAGGTTTCGGACACAGGACCGGGTGTGCCGGAGGAGTTGCGCGAGGCGATCTTCGAGCCGTTCTTCTCGACCAAGCACCTGGGGACCGGGTTGGGATTGGCCCTGGTCCGCCGCTTTGTCGAGGAAGCGTGGGGGACGATCCATTGCCAAGATAGCGCCGAAGGTGGCGCCGAGTTTTGCGTGAACTTGCCGACCAACGCCAAGCAAGTCAGCGATCCGCTGCAGGTCAGTCCGGCGACGCTGGCCGCAGCCACTCAATTGCTGAGCGTGCCGATGCTGATTTCCATCTGCTAACAGGAAACCCTGATCGTGGCCAATCAACATTCCATACTGGTGGTGGAAGACAACGCCAACGAGCGGCAAGCCCTATCGCGGATGCTGCGGATCGAAGGCTACGAAGTCCTGACCGCGCGCAATCCCGACGAGGCTCTCGAGACCATTAACCGTCCGGTCGACCTGGTGGTGAGCGATCTTTGCCTGGGCACAAAAAGTGGCGTCGATTTGCTCAATCTGTGGATGGCGCGCAAGCCAGGCACGCCGTTCATCATGGTGACTGCCTACGGCGATGTGCAGTCGGCGGTCAACGCCATGAAGCTCGGGGCGCGCGACTATCTGACCAAGCCGGTCGACCCGCGCCAGTTGCTGAAGCTGGCCGAGAGCTATTGCAACGAGGAAAAGCAGCCGCCGCCGACGCCGCGGCTGCGTTCCGCGTCCCGACGGTTCAAGCCGTCGGGGCAATTGGTGGGCACTTCGCCGGCCCTGGACCGCGTTCGCGAGCAGATCGCCCGCGCCGCCAAGTCAGACAGCACCGTCACGATTCAAGGCGAGTCAGGAACCGGCAAGGAGTTGGTGGCCGAGGGAATTCACGCGCAAGGCGCGCGGCACGATCAGCCGTTTGTCGTCGTCAACATGGCGGCCATTCCCGAGTCGCTCGTCGAAAGTGAGTTGTTCGGCCATGTCCGCGGCTCGTTCACGGGGGCGACGGTCGACCGGCAGGGGCGATTTGCCCAGGCCCACGGTGGCACGTTGTTCATCGATGAAATCGGTGACTTTCCGCTCAGTTCCCAGGCCAAGCTGCTGCGCGCCTTGGAAACTCGAATGATCACGCCCGTGGGCGGCAACGAGCCACGCTCGGTCGAGGTGCGCGTGGTGGCCGCCACGAGTCGAGACCTGACGGCGCTCATGCACGAGGGGCGCTTCCGCGAAGACCTGTACTATCGCTTGCAGGTGATCACGATCATGTTGCCGCCGCTGCGCAGTCATCGCGAGGACATCGTGCCGATCGCCGAGCATATCCTCACCGACCTGACCGAGCGCATTCGCCGGCCGCGCCCGGCCCTGAGCCCCGAACTGCGGACGTTTCTCGAGAGCTACGAGTGGCCTGGCAACGTCCGGCAGCTGCGCAATTGCCTGGAATGCATGCTCGTGCTGCAAGAGGGGGATGAACTGTCGCTACAGCACTTGCCGCCGAGCTTTTCGACAACTCCCGGCTTGGGGACGCTGCCCGACGACGCCACGCTGATCGACATGGAGAAGTCCGCCATTCTCCAGACGCTGGAAAAGTTCAGCGGTAACCGCTCGCGCACGGCCGAGACGCTGGGCATCTCGGTTCGCACGCTGCAACGCCGGCTCAAGGAATGGAGCATTGACGAGCCCCACTCCTGAGCTTATCGCGAGTTGTCACCGGCGCCGCCGTCCTGGATGGAGTGAATGGTTCTTTAAGCCGCCAACGCGCGTAAGCATGCGGTGTTGCGCAGCAACAAGAAACTCGATGGACACGCGCAACCCAAAGGGAAACTCGCCACCCGCGCGGAACGGCACCCGAGGTTTCTTGTGGCCTGCGGCCACCCAGGTGCAAGCACCTGGGCCACCCATGCGAGAGTGTTTCGAGAACTGCTCTAGATCATCACGATGTCCGGAGTCCGCGACATAAAGGCGGGCACATCGGTCGTGAATGCCATCGCCCTTTCGATATAGGTCGTCACGTCCGCCGAGTTCAACGCCGTGGCGGTTTGCAACATGCTCATCAGCGACGAGCCGTCGTCGCCGCACGAACGATGCACGTCGAGGAACCGCGGCAACACGCGACGGAAGGCGTCGACGATCACCGGGTCAAAGTGGCTTCCCGATTGCTCTTCGATATATTGCGCCGCCTTCTCGGCGGGCCAGGGTTCCTTGTAGGGCCGCTTGGACGTTAGCGCGTCGAACACATCGGCCACGGCCACGATTCGGCCCGGCAGCGGAATATCAGCCCCGGCCAGCCCACGTGGGTAGCCGGTGCCGTCCCACCGCTCGTGGTGTGATTGGGCAATCAACGCCGCCATGGCCAGAAAGCTGCCACTGGCCGACTGCTTGACGGCTTGTTGCAGAATATTCGCGCCGATCGACGCGTGCTGCTTCATGATTTCAAACTCTTCGACGGTCAATCGCCCGGGCTTCAATAGCACGGCGTCGGGAATGCCGACCTTGCCGATGTCGTGCAGGGGGCTCGAACGGTACAAGTCGTCGAGGAACGTGTTGTCGATCTGGTCCGCATAGGGGCTGCGGTCGCGCAAGTCGCAGGCCAGTAGCTGCGAATACTCGCGCATCCGCGTCAGATGCATACCCGTCTCGTTGTCCCGTGACTCGGCCACCTTGGCCAAGGTGAAAATGGCGATGTCCTGCGTGGCCAGCATTTCCCTGGATCGCTCGCTGGTCAGCCGTTGCAACTCGGCGTGGCGCTTGCGCAGCTTGCGCTGCGACCGCTTCACGACGGCCTGCGCCTCGCGCAGCCGGAAATGCAGGTGGACCCGCGAACGAAACTCCAGATGATCGATCGGCTTGACCAGGTAATCGTCGGCTCCGGCGCTGAACGCCTTGACTTGCTCTTCCAGCGTCGAGTGGGCCGAGACCATCATCACCTGCGGCGCGGGCTTCAACTTGCCTTGCTTCAAAGCATGGCAGGCGGCAAAGCCGTCCAGCCGCGGCATTGAGATGTCGAGAATCACCAAATCGGGACGCCAGAGTTCGGCCGCGTCGATCGCCTCGGCCCCGCCGTGCGCTTGGCGCACTTCGCAACCAGTTTCTTTCGACAGCAGCGTCGTCAGCAATCGCCGAAACATCGGGTCGTTATCGACCAGCAATACTCGCCGTGATCCTGGTTTCATCATCCACCTGGACTTGTAAAGCAGTTCCCTTCTCGGGGCACTGTGTGTGAGTCGCGCTTGGTTCGCGCGAGGGTTACTTTCATCGCGACGAAAACTCGCCGCTGTTCCTTGACAACTCTAGGTTCCACTGGGGGTTAGCAAGTGATTTCATCCCACGGGCACCTGCAGTTAGGTGGTTTTCTAGGGCCCAACTCCCATTGCCGTGCGGGCATTGACGATTGCGCCGATGCGGCCTAATTCGTGCCTGTTTCTTCTGCGCGGAGAGCGCAGCCATCCCACCAGTAAAAGCGTTACGCCGCGCCACGGGCCCTTTCAGGCCCTGCGGCAAGATACCCCCATGTTCGTTGCTGGCCTTGGTGGCGCTGGCTACGATGAACGGCGCACGGCGAACTCTCCATCGCTTAAAAATGTCGAGGGATGTCGATGTGGCAGGTTGCTCCCATGTTGGTTGTTGCGTTCTTGGCCACCGAGACCGACACCACCGACGCTCCGCGCACCGCGCGGTTTGAGCGCTGCCTGGTTTCGGCGATTGATGAAGTCGAAGTTCCGGCCCAGGAGCCCGGGCTGCTCAGCGAGTTGACGGCTCGCCCCGGTCAACAAGTCAAGCGGAGCGACATCTTGGGGCGAATCAACGACACCTCCGCCTCGCTGCGCAAGCAGGCCGCCGAAGCCGAACGGGACATCGCCGTCGAAAAAGCCTCGAACGACGTCAACGCCCGCTATGCCCGCGCCGTGCGCAAAGTCGCCGAGACCGAATACCGGCTCAACGCCGACGCCAACGCCAAGGTGCCCGGCACCAAGTCGCTTGTCGAGATGCAAAAGCTGCAACTCTCGATCGATCAGGCTACGTTGCAAATCGAGCAAGCCGAGCACGATCAAAAGCTGGCCGGTCTCGAAGCGGCGGCGAACCAGATCAAGGTTCGGCTGGCCGACGACGAAATCCAACGCCGCCAAATTCGGGCCCCGCTCGCCGGCGAAGTCGTCGAGGTTCTGTATCGCGCCGGCGAATGGGTTCAGATGGGGGACACGGTGGTTCGCATCGTGCGGCTCGATCGACTGCGCGTCGAAGCGTTCATCAAAGCCGATCGCTACAGTCGCAGCGACGTGCAGGGGCGTCCCGTGCAAATCCGCGTGGCCATTGGTCCGAATCAACAAGTGACCTTCGCCGGACAGGTCACGTTCGTCGACCCGCGCATTCAGGCGGGGGGCGTCTATCAGGTGTGGGCCGAAGTCGACAACCGGCAAACCGACGGCCAATGGGAACTACGCCCCGGGCTCGACGCCGAAATGACGATCGAGTTGGCCGCGCCCAAGCAATAACGCGTCATGCGGTGACGCGTCTCTTATGCGGCGCGTGCGAGTTGGCGTTTGTCGGCCGCTATTGCCGGGCGTGTCGACAGCGCGACCGCAGGCTTGTTTGAACATCGCCATAGGCAGATGGCCGCGACCGGCAACACCGGCAGCACATACTTTTCCCAAGCCAGGTACGAGCACGGCTGAACAATGCAAAACAGCGTGGCAATCGTCGCGTAGGCCGGCGTCAAGTCGGCGCTCGATTGCTTCCAGACGCGACAGCTCGCCCGCACTCCTGCCGCCAACAAGGGGAGCGCCAGACACAACGCCCCGGCCAGCACCACGTGTGCGAAGGGGGTTCCCACCAGCGCGCCGAGTGCGATTCGTGTTCGTGGCGACAATTCAGAGGTCAAAGAGTCGATTCCGTTCAGACGTGAAAAACGGCGGTGACCCCAGCAATGTTCGGCTTGATTTTCGGCTAAAAGTTTATCGTGTTGGAGCAGTTCCCTCCAAGGTCACTTCCGTTCGCCAAAACACGAGTAAAACGCCGCGCCGCGTGGTGGTTGCCAACGGTGTAGTGCAAGCATCGCCAAAACCGTCTAGCATGAGAAATGTCGGCCCTGCCAGCCGCGCATCGTCCTGCCACGCATTCGTCACCTCATGAACGACGTCGTCGAGATCGGTCATAGCCGCGCTTCCTGGTCGTCGAGCGGCGCTTCACGCAGCCTGGTCGAGCGGTTGCGCACCGACGAGGCCGGCGCTTGGGACCGGCTGGTGGCGCTCTATGCGCCGCTGGTGGCCCACTGGTGCCGGCGGTGGCGGCTGTCGGAGGCTGACATCGCCGACGTGATGCAGGACGTGTTCCAGGCCGTGGCGTCGCACGTCGCCACCTTGCGCATCGACCGGCAATCCGACACCTTCCGCGGCTGGCTGCGGACGATCACCTCGAACAAGATTCACGACTTTTTCCGCAAACAATCGCGCGAACCTCGCGGCGCTGGGGGCAGCGAGGCGCTCGAACGAATGGCACAATTGGTCGACGAGGCCCAGGCTGACTTGTCGGCGGGGGAAGCATCGTCCTCAAGCACGCCATCGACCGACGATGTGACCGCCGAGCGGCAACTCTTCCAGCGCGGGCTCGAGCTGATCCGCGGCGAGTTCGAACCCCGCACCTGGCAGGCCTTTTGGCAGACCACGGTCGAAGGGCGCGCCGCCAAAGACGTCGCCGCCGACTTGGGTATGAGCGCCGGCGCCGTTCGCGTGGCCAAGTCCCGGGTGTTGCACCGGCTGCGGGCTGAATTGGGAGACTTGCAAGAATAACGCGGCGGGCGCGCGACGGCTGTAACGCGCGGCCGTTCTAATGAGTGTGTTTGCGCCGCTGATCCACCAAGACTCGCTTCGCAAGCCAAAACATTGCGTCATGGCCATTGACTGTCCAAGCCGAGCCGAGTTATCCCGCTTTGCGTTGGGCAACCTGTCGCTGCGCGACCTGGGCGGCCTGGCCTTGCACATCGAGCAATGCGCCGCCTGCCAGCAGACCCTTAACGAGCTCGACGCCGAAGCCGATCCGCTGATCAGCGGTCTGCGTCCCGCAGGGGGGGACGGAACCGGCGCCGCCGACACGTTGCCGCATACGCTCTTGGAGGCAGCCCTCGGCGCGCGACAACCGTCGAACGCCTTTACTCTCGGTCCCGATGGCGCGCCGCGCCGACTGGGCAAGTTCGAGCTTCTCGAAGAACTCGGCAGCGGTTCATTTGGCCACGTGTTCCGCGCCCGCGATGTCGAACTGGGGCGGATGGTCGCAATCAAGGTGCTCCGCTCGGGCAGCCTGGCCAGCGACCAGGACGTCGATCGGCTGATGCGCGAAGCCCGGGCTGCCGCCCAGTTGAAGCACCCAGGCATCGTGTCGCTGTTCAGCGTCGAGAAGACCGACGACGGCGTGTACTACCTGGTCGAGGAGTTCATCGAGGGAACCACGCTCGCCAACAAACTGAGCGGCCGGTTCGACTTTATCCGCTCGGCCGAGATCGTGGCCGCGGTGGCCGACGCGCTCGAATATGCCCACCGGCATGGGGTGATTCACCGCGACATCAAGCCGTCGAACATTATGCTCGACGCCGGCGGCCAGCCCCACTTGATGGACTTTGGCTTGGCCAAGCGGGAAGGGGACGAAACCTCCATGACGCTCGATGGCCAGGTGCTTGGCACGCCCGCCTATATGTCGCCGGAGCAAGCGCGAGGAGAATCGCGCAGCGTCGATTCGCGGAGCGATCTCTACAGCCTGGGTGTCGTGCTGTATGAGTTGCTGACCGGCGAGCGGCCCTTCCGGGGCAACCGACGCATGCTGCTGCTCCAGGTGCTCGAAGACGAGCCGCGACCGCCGCGGCAGATGAACGACAAGATTCCCCGCGACCTGGAAACGATTTCGCTCAAGCTGTTGTCCAAATCTCCCGGCCGGCGTTACGCCACGGCGGCCGAGTTGGCCGACGACTTGCGCCGCTGGCTGGCCGGCGAACCGATTCGCGCCCGACCGATCGGCCGGGGGGAACGGCTGTGGCGGTGGTGCCAGCGCAATCCTTTGCCGGCCAGTTTGCTGGTGGCGATCACGCTTGGCTCGGCGCTGGGGCTTGCGCATCTGTCCCGATTGTCGAGCTACCTGGTCCGGTCGACGGCACTGGAAAGCTGTAAGCAGCAGGCCGAGATTCTGGAAGAAGTCGACAACTTGTACAGCACCGAAGTGGTCGATCGGATCAGCTCGCAAGGCATCGACGTAACGCACGACTATCGGAACAAGCCCAAGGCCATTCCGCTGCCGGCGACGTTGAACATTGAACTGGGCCAGCGGATCAGCCAGCGCAGCGCCTCGGGCATGCAGGTGCGTCTGTACAGCGATTACCCCTTCCGCTCGCGCAAAGATGGCGGACCACGCGACGAGTTCGAGCGGAACGCGCTAGCGATCCTGCGGGCCAATCCCGAGCAACCGATCGACCGCTTCGAAGACTATCAGGGTCGCGCGTCGCTCCGGTTTGCCAAAGCGCGCAAAATGGGCGAAGCCTGCGTTAAGTGCCACAACGGCCACAAGGAAAGCCCCAAAATCAATTGGAAGGTAGGGGAAGTGGGGGGAGTGTTGGAGATCATCCGCCCGTTGGATGAAGACATCGCCCGGACGCGGGACGGCCTGCGGGGGACGTTTATCCTGGTGGCGACCGTGTCGGGGTCGCTGCTGACCGCGTCGGGGCTAGGGATTTGGCTGCGCGGGCGCGCCCGGGCCGGAGCGGCCAAGCCGCCAGCATAGCCCCGGGACAGAAATGGCCAACCGGCGTGTAACACCCAGTCGTTAGATGTAAAGTGAGGAATTGGGTGGCCCCGACAACTAGTTGTCGGGGTTGCGTAGCAACAAGAGGGGGTCGAGTTCCGCGTCAATCGGCTTGCGGGCCGGCCACAGAACCCTCTTGTCGCGTTCGCGACCCTGACAATGAATTGTCAGGGCTACCCAGTCATTGGAATCGCATCGCATCACTGTTTCACGCCGCATCGCTAGCCACTCTTTCCCTCTAGGAGACCGTCGCCATGTCCCAGCGCAATCGCCGCGAGTTTTTGACCGACGTGGGGCGGAGCATGTTGGTGGCCAGCGTCGGCGCTTCATTGGCCGTCGATATGGGGCTGTCCCCGGCACTGGCTGCCGAATCGGCCGGGACGCTCGACTTTGGCGGCTTGGAGCCGCTGGTGGCCCTCATGCAGGAGTCGCCGGCTGACAAACTGCTGCCCCAACTGGTCGAGCGCCTGAACTCGGGGACCGAGTTGAAGACGTTGGTCGCGGCCGGCGCGTTGGCCAACGCCCGGACGTTCGGCGGCGAAGATTACATCGGCTATCACACGTTCATGGCCTTGGCGCCGGCGTACGAGATGTCGCGCCAGTTGCCGGCCGCGCTCAAGCCCTTGCCAGTGTTGAAGGTTCTGCACCGCAACGCCACACGTATTCAGGCCCACGGCGGCCGGAGCAAGGACATCCTGCAAACGATCATCGCCCACGATGACGATCTGCCGACCGATCGCTCGGCCGGCGAGACGTTGCAACAATTGTCGCGCAACCGGGACGTGGCCGCCGCCGAACGGGCCTTTGCCGCCGACGTGCGCAAGGAACCGGGCGAGGCGTTCAACCACCTGCAATTCGCCATGCAGGACGAAGTCGACGTGCATCGCGTGGTGTTGTGCTGGCGGGCCTGGTCGACGCTGGACCTGACGGGCATGGAGTTCGCCCACACCCTGTTGCGGCAGTCGTTGCGATACTGCCTGGATGTCGAGAACCGGATGTACGAGCGGAAGTACAAGACCTCGGCCATTCGCGACCAGTTGCCCAAGCTGTTCGACCAATATCAACTCGCCAGCAAGCCGCTCGGCACACGTGTGCCCGACGACGCCTGGGTCGAAAGCTTCAGCCTCGCGATCTTTAGCAACAGCCCGGCCCAGGCGGCCGACGCGGCGGCGGCGGCCCTGGCCGACGGCATCGCTCCGACGGCGATTGCCGAGGCGCTTTCGCTGGCGGCCAATCGATTGCTGCTGCACGATCCGGGCCGTAAGGAAGCCCGTCCCGACAAGCCGGTGGGGAGCGTCCACGGCGATTCGTACGGCGTCCACGCTTCGGACTCGGCCAATGCCTGGCGCAACATCGCCCGGGTCAGCAGCCCGCGCAACACCGCGGCCAGCATGATCGTCGGCGCGTACCACACGGCGGGCCAGTCGGGTCCGATGAACAAGGAGCCGTATCCGACCGACGAGCAGTTGGCGGCCGTGACCGAGAGCGATCCGCAGTCGCAGTTGAAGGCCCTCGACGACGCGATCACGTCCAAGGATCAATTCCGGGCGTGCGCCGTGGCGGCTCGCTTTGCCCAGACGCAAACCGACGCGCAGCCGGCGTTCGACTTGCTGCTGAAGTACGCCACCAGCGAGGACGGGGCGCTGCACGCCGAGAAGTATTACCGCACCGTCAACGAGGAATTCGCCCTGGCGCGGCCGGCGTTCCGTTGGCGTCACCTGGCCGGCCTGGCCCGCGTGACCGCCAGCGAATACGGCAAGGCGGCACCAGGTTATACACAGGCGAAGGAATTGCTGAAGGTTTGACGAGCGTGCCTGCCGGTCAAGAAGTGGTGACGCGGTGACTTCAAATGTCCGTGGTCAGTAGTCCGTTGTCAGTTGCAAAACGCGTTGCCAATGGAGTGCAACGGACCACGGACAACTGACTACTGACAATCGTCGCTACGCGACGATTTCCTTCACCACTTCTCCATACACATCCGTCAGGCGGAAGTTGCGGCCGGCGTAGCGATAGGTCAGTTGCTCGTGGTTGAGCCCCAACTGGTGCAGGATCGTGGCGTGCAGGTCGTGCATGTGGACCTTGTTCTCGACCGCTTTGAATCCAAACTCGTCGGTCGCCCCGTACGAGAAGCCCGGCTTGAACCCGCCGCCCGCCAGCCAGACCGTGAACCCGGCCGAGTCATGATCGCGGCCGGTGCCGTTCTTTTCGGCGTACGGCGTGCGGCCGAACTCGCCACCCCACCAGACGATCGTGTCTTCCAGCAGCCCGCGCCGCTTCAGATCGGCCAGCAAGCCCGCGATCGGGCGATCGACGGCCTTGGCGTGGGTGCCGTGCTTTTCGATGTTCGAGTGCTGGTCCCAGGCGGGGTTCGCGCTGTTGTCACCGTAGCTGACCTGAATGTAGCGCACGCCGGCTTCGCACATGCGACGGGCCAGCAAGCATTGCCGCCCGAAGTTGTCGGTCTCCTTATCGCCAATGCCGTACAGGGCCAGCGTCTCGGGAGATTCTTGGGTCAGGTCGAGCAGCTCGGGGGCGTGCTGCTGCATCCGCCAGGCCAGCTCGTACGAGTTGATCACCGCGTCAAGCTCGCTGTCACCCGGCTTGGCGGCCGCTTGCTCGGCATTGAGTTGTTGAATGAAGTCGAGCTGGCGACGCTGGGCCGATCGGTCAAGCTCGGCGTTGGTCAGGTTGCGGATCGTGGCGTCCTTGGCCGGCGCGCCGGCCTTGCCCAGCGCGGTCCCCTGGTACACCGCCGGCAGGAACGCGGTCCCATAGTTGCGAGGGCCGCCGTTGCCGTTCGAGGGAGAAATGGAAACGAAGCCGGGCAGGTTCTCGTTCTCGGAACCCAGGCCATAGGTGATCCACGAGCCCATCGACGGGCGAATGAACTGGGTGGCGCCGCAGTGCAGGAACAACGTGGCCGGCCCGTGCGCGATCCCCTCGGTGTGCATCGAGTGGACGAAGCACAAGTCGTCGACATGCCGGTTCACCTCGGGGAACAGGTCCGAGGCCCAGCGGCCGCACTCGCCATGTTGCGCGAAGTTCCAGCGCGACTTCATCACCCGTTGCGTGACGCCGCGGACTCCCTTGTTGGCCAAGGCGCGGGCGTCGTCAAACGACATCAGCTCCCCTTCCAGCTTGTCGAGTTGGGGCTTGTGGTCGTAGCTGTCGACCTGGCTGACGCCCCCTTGCATGAACAAGAAGATCACGCGCTTGGCCTTGGCCGGAAAGTGGGGCGTCTTGGCGGCCAGTGGGTTGACTGCCGCCGCGCTCGTCGTCGCCGCCAACGAACGATTGGCCGACAGGCCGGCCAGCGCCATGTAGCCAAAGCCGCACGAGGCGTTCAGCAACATCTGCCGGCGGGAGAATGACGAATTAAACATGGGCAAGCGCTCCACGATGAAAGCCCAGGGATAGCCATCCCTGGGTAGAATATGCACTCAATCGGTATAGCGGAAATCGATCGTCGAAAACACGGCCTGGTAAACCTGACTCCAGGCTTCCTCGGGCGCGACCTTTTGCTCGTCGAGCAAGCGGCCGACGAACTTCTCGCTGAACTCCAACTCGCGCGGCGTCGGCTCGCGGCCCAGCGCCCGTTGGAAGATCATCGTTACCCGTTCCGAGCGCGAGCGATCCGGTTCTTTCAGCAGCAGCTTGGCCGCGTGCTCGGCTTGGGCCAGCACGAACGGATGATTCATCATCAAGAGCGCCTGCGGCGCGACCGTGCTGACGTTTCGCTTGCCGGTGACCGAACTCGAATCGGCCAGGTCAAACACTTCGAGCACCTCGGGCAGGGCGTTACGCAGAATGGGCTGATAGATGCTGCGGCGATTGTTCTCGAGCTTGAGTCCATAGTCCGACGAGGCGCTGGCCGGGATTTGCGATTCGCCGGGGCTCGCGTCCAATTGGCCGCTAACCAGCAACATCGCGTCGCGCAGGCACTCGCCGTCGAGTCGCCGCCGATTCGACCGCCACAGCAGCCGGTTCTCGGGATCGGCGGCCAAGGCGGCTTTGTCCGTCGTCGTCGCCAACTGGTACGTGTGCGACAGGACCAACTCACGGACCAGCTTCTTGATCGACCAGCCCTCGTCGACAAAACGCGTCGCCAGGTAGTCGAGCAGTTCAGGGTGCGACGGCAACTCGCCCGCAGCGCCGAAATTGTCAGTCGTCCGCACCAGGCCAGCGCCGAACAGCCAGTGCCAAACCCGGTTGACCATCACGCGCGCCGTCAGGGGATTTTTGGCGCTGGCCAGCCACTCGCCCAACTGCCGGCGGCCGCTTTCGTCGCTGGGCAATTCCGTTGCCGGCTCGGACATGGCCACTTGCAGAAACCCGCGAGGCACTTCATCGCCCAGCGTGGCCACGTTGCCACGGGCGTGAATCCGGGCGTTCTCGGGCTGGAACTCTTCCTCGACCGTCAGCACCGTGGGACGCTTGGGGGCGTCCTTGCGGAGCTTGGTCATTTCCTTTTCCATCGACTGCAACCGGTCGCTCGCCTGGCGAACGTCCTCGGGCGAATTGTCGGAGAACTTGGTCTTGACCAGCTTCATCAAGTTGTCGGTCGACTGGAACGGCACGAACTGCACCGCGTCGGGACAGACATACCCGTCGGTCCCCTCGTTCGAGATGATGACGAAACCTTGGCCGTTCGATTCGAATTGGTAGGTGCCCAGCGAGACGAAGCGGCCGTCCAGGTCAGGGGCCTGGCGCATGTTGACGCGGACGGTCGTTTCGCCGTCGGCGCAGAAAATGGTCACCGGGACCGACGTGGCGCGGTTCGGGTCCGACGTGTACGCCAGGCGCACTTCGTACTTTCCGGCCTTGGTGATGTCGGGGACGAACGTGAGTGTTTTCTTGCCCTTGTCCTTGTTGCCATCGTGCAAGTAGCCACTGCCGACGAAGCGGCGATAGTGGGTCGACTGAACCCACTGGCCCACCGCCTTGGCTTGCGCATCGTCGACCACCACGCCCGGCAAGTCCCCGACCGGAAGCGCCTCGGGCTTGTCATTGGGCGAAGCCTGTTCATCGTGAACGGCGATCATGGAGGTCAGATTGTTGCGCGCCGCTTGCAGCTTCGACTCAAAGGCGTTGATCTCGGCGTCGGCCTTGTCGTACTGCGCCGATTGGTCCGGCGGCAGCGGCACGGCCGTTTCGAGCCACTTCGACACGTTGGCGTGGTGCAGGGTCCGCGTGCTGCGCAAAATGCCGGCCAGCGCGTAGTAATCGCGGGTCGGAATCGGGTCGAACTTGTGATCGTGACACCGGGCACAGCCCAGCGTCTGGCCCAGGAAGACCTTGCCGATGGTGTCGAGCTGCTCGTCGACCACGTCCATCCGCAACTGCTTCTTGTTTTGCTCTTCGAGGTTGGTGTTCCCCAAGGCTAGGAACGACACCGCCACCCGTTGCCGCTGCTTCGTATCGACATCGTTGGCGGGCAGCAGGTCGCCGGCGATCTGTTCCAGCACAAACTGATGGTAGGGCCGATCTTCGTTGAAGGCCCGAATGACGTAATCGCGGTACCGCCAAGCGCCGGGCAAAATGAACCCACGCAGCGTCAGCGACTCGCCGTAGCGGACCACGTCGAGCCAGTGCCGGGCCCAGCGTTCGCCAAATTGCGGCGACGCCAGCAATCGATCGACCAGCCGTTCGACCGCGTCGGGGGACTTGTCTTGTTCAAAGGCTTCGATCTCGGCCGGCGTCGGCGGCAGCCCGATCAGATCGAACGACAGCCGGCGAATCAGCGCCCGGCGCGAGGCGTCGGCCACTGGCTTCAGCTTGGCTTGTTCCAGTCGGGTGAGGATGTAGCGATCGACCTCGCCGCGCGGCCAGTCGGCTTGTTGCACCGTCGGCGCGGGGCGACGTTGGGGCGGTTGGAACGACCAGAACTTGCGGCCGGCTTCAATGTCGATTTGTCCGCGGGTCAGCGCCTTGCCTTCGCGCGGGTCGGGAGCCCCCATCGCGATCCAACGTTCGAAGTTGGCCACCACCTCGGCCGGCAGCTTGGCCTTCGGCGGCATGTCGATCCCTTCGTACTTGATCGCCTGAAGCAGCAGGCTTTCGGCCGGCTTGCCCACCACCAGCGCGGGGCCCGAGTCGCCGCCGGTCAGCAACCCTTGGCGACTATCGAGCAGCAGGCCCCCCTTGGGCGTCTTGCTCTGGGCCGAATGGCACTCGTAACAGTGGGTGACCAGCGCCGGGCGAATCTTCTGCTCGAAGAAGGCGAGCCCTTCGGCGTCATGCTTTGCGGGGTCGCTAGGCTTCGGATCACGTTTCTCAGGATCATCGGCGCGTAGCGCCAGCGCCGAGAGCAACAGGCCAAGAACGACAGCGGTGAATCGCCAGGGACGATCCATCATCGGCGGGCCAGGTTTGACGGGATAGAAGCCGAGTGGGGCGGGAGCGCCGGGCCGGTGCCCGACGCCACTCAACAGCCTATCCGAGGAGCCCCAAGATTGCAACGCGATTGAGGTTAAGGCGGGGGGGAGAGGAGGGGCTAGGGGCGAGGGATTAGGGGCTCGGGAATTGCGTTTGGCCAAGGACGTTACGCCAATCGTCGCATCGAGACTTTAGCCCCCGGCGAGCCGCCGGGGGCCGAACAACGGTGCGCCATCCATCAGAACGGGTGCCATGCTCAAGGCCCCCAAGGCTTGAGCATGTCGTTGTGGCGATTCGCATGCTCAAGTCTGCTGACTTGAGCATGGCACCCGCTATGGTCTTTTCATTTGAGGTCAGTTTCGTAGGTCAGGCCTTGGCCTGACATGGTTGTGGCCACCATTCGTCAGGCCAAGGCCTGACCTACGGGTACTACTGCTTCTGTTTCGACAGCATCTTCGCGGCCTCGGTCCCTGGCTTTTTTTTCGCGCACTCGGCGCACAGCCAGGGCTGCGGCTTGAGCTGGCCGGTGCGTGGCTCTTTGGTGCTGCCGATCAAGGTCAGACCGCACTTCCGGCATTTGAGAATGAACGTGTCCATGCGGGAATTGTAGCGGGCGGAAACTCGGGCAGATCAATACAAACATTCCGGTTATGCCAAAATCCCTTTCACTACTTCCCCATGCACGTCGGTCAGGCGCATGTCGCGGCCGCCAAAGCGGTACGTGCTTCGCTTGTGGTCGAGCCCCAGCAAGTGGAGCATCGTGGCGTGCAGATCGTGGACCTCGACCTTGTTCTCGACCGCGTAATAGCCATAGTCGTCGGTCGCGCCGTAGACCGTTCCTCCCTTGATCCCGCCGCCGGCCAGCCACATGGTGAAGCCGAACGGGTTGTGATCGCGCCCGTCGCTCCCCTGGGCCATCGGCGTGCGGCCGAACTCGCCACCCCAGATTACCAGCGTGCTGTCCAGCAGGCCGCGAGACTTCAGATCCTTGAGCAAGGCCGCGACGGGCTTGTCGGTCTGGCGGGCGTTTTGCTCGTGTCCGTCGCGCAATTTGCCGTGCTGGTCCCAGCGGTCGCCGTTGATCCGCGGAGGTAGCAGCTCGATGAACCGGACGCCGCGCTCGACCAGCCGCCGCGCCATCAGGCATTGCCGCCCGAATTGCTCGGTCTCTTTTTCGTCCAGCCCGTATAGCTTGTGCGTGGCCTCGCTTTCGCCGCCGAGGTCGACCAGCTCGGGCACGGTGGTTTGCATTTTGAAAGCCAACTCGTAGTTGGCCAGCGCCGCTTCGACCTCATCATTGTGCCCGGTGGCGGAGAGTAGATTACGATTCATCCGCGCGGCCAGGGCCAGCTTGCGCCGCTGCAAGTCGTCGCTTGTCTCGTCGCGCTTCAGGTCCGCAACCGGGTGCGCGTTGGCGTGGAAGAACGAACCCTGATAGCTGGCCGGCAGAAAGCCGCTGTTGAACAGATCGGCGCCGCCGGGGGGAATCTGCGCGCAATCGAGTACGACAAAGCCGGGCAAGTTCTGGCACTCGCTCCCCAGGCCGTAGGTGACCCAGGCTCCCATGCTGGGCCGCCCTTGCAGACCGGAGCCCGAGTGCATGAAGTAATTCGCGGCGGTGTGCTCCGAAAAGTTCGAGACCATCGACCGCACGATGGCCATCTCGTCGACGCACTCGGCCACGTGGGGGAACAGATCGCTGACCATCGTGCCGCACTGGCCGCGCGGCTTGAACTCCCACGGCGACTTGAGCACCTTGCCCACGTTGTTGAACTGGGTGGGGGGCGTCTTCATTTTGATCGGCTCGCCGTGCTCCTTTTCGAGCCGCGGCTTGTAGTCGAACGTGTCGACCTGCGACGGGCCGCCGTCCATGAACAGGAAAATGACATTTTTGGCCTTGGCCGCAAAGTGGGGTTTGCGCGGCAGGTTCGGTCCCTTGGTCGGCGCGCCGTCGGCGGCCAGTCCCCATTCATCGAGCAGCGCCGCGAGCGCGACCGCGCCAAAGCCATTGGCGCAGCGCGCGAGCATCTCGCGCCGCGAAACAGGGGCTCGGTGAAAGCGTCCGCAGTGGGTCGACATACTGGTTCCGTTACGGGACAAAGACAAATTCGCTGGCGTTCAACAAGGCATGGGCCAGATCGCCCCACACGGCCGCGTCTTGTGGGCCACCGGAGGGTGTCGAGTTGGCGGCCACGAACTCGAGGGCGGCTTGCAATTCGTCGGGCGTGGCCGGCCGGGCAAAGGCCGCCAGGTACATCTGGTTCACACGCCGGGCCGGGTCGCTGGGCTCGTCGGTCAGCGCGCGGCGGGCCCAACGCTCGGCCTGATCGATGACCAGCGGGTTGTTCATCATGGCCAATGCCTGGGCCGGCACGTGCGAGACGCTGCGCCGCCCGACAGTCGAGAAGGGCTGCGGCGCGTCGAACGCCAGGAACATCGGATTCAGAAAGTTGCGCCGCACGGCAAGATAAATGCTGCGCCGGCCAGCGCCATCCAACGGCCCGCTGCTCGAGGGGCGGCCGCGACCGATCATGAAATCGTTCAAGTGCGCCGCCACGCTCGGGCCATACATCGTGCTGTCCAGGCGGCCCGAGATCACGAGCAGCGCGTCGCGAATCGACTCAGCTTCCAGGCGCTTGACCGGCACGTGATGCCACAGCCGATTGTCAGGATCGGCCGCCAATGATTTGGCGTTGGGCGTGCTGCTTAAACGGTAGGTGTGCGACAGGGCGATCTGTCGCAAGGCCCGCTTGATCGACCAGCCGTGGGCCATGAAATCATGGGCCAGCCAGTCGAGCAGTTCGGCGTGCGACGGCGACTGACCCATGTGGCCAAAGTCGTCGGGCGTGCGGGCCAGCCCTTCGCCGTACATCCAGCGCCACAGTCGATTGACGATCACCCGCGCGACCAGCGGATTGTATGTGTCGGTCAATTGCTCGGCCAGGAACAAACGTCCGCTTGATTGCCTGGTGTTCGCGGGCGTGTCTTGGCTGATCGCTTGAATAAATCGCCGCTCGGCGCGAGGGCCGCGGCTCTTGGGATTGCCGCGAATGTAAATCGGCGCGTCGGCGGGCGTCCCCTCGGTCATCGCCAGCGCGAACTGCGGACGCTTCAACTCGGCTTCGCGAGCCCGATAGGATTGCCAGAGCTTCTGCACGTTCGCGGCTGCCGCGGTCGGCGATTCGGTCAGCTTGCCAGCCGGCGTCTGACTCAGCAGCCAATCGAGCAGCGCGCCTTGCGCGGCAATTTGCGTCGAATCGTCCAGCACGTCGCGCCGCCAGGCATCGAGCGCCGCCAGCGCCGCGGTCCGATACCGCGTGGCCAATTCTTCGAGCGAACGGGGCGGTTCGCTCCCCAGCAAATCGGCAACCGTCGTCCGCAGCGGTGGCGCGGCATGGTCCGATTGCACGATCCGTTCGAGCGACAGCCAGCCGACGCCCCCGTAGATGTTTTCCAGCGGCACATCGGCGGCCAGCACCTTGCCGTACAGGGCGATCGTTGTGGCCGAGGGCAATGGATCGGCGGGGTCTTGCGGGGCGATGTCCTGGAACTCGAAATAGGCCCGATGCCCGCGCCACATTTTGACGTCGAACGTCATCCATCGCGGCTTGTCGGTGGCGATCGGTCGGGTCAAGCCACCGTAGATCGGCGAGCGAATCAGCTCGAAGCCGTCGACCACCAGCCGCACGCGCGTCTGCCAGCCCGCGACCAAAACGTGGATCTTGTCGCGCTCGATCGTAAAGTCGGGCGTCTGTAGCGAACCTTGCAAGCGTTTCGACGCGCTGGCGGTGTTCAGCGTCAGTCGCGGCGACACGGCCGTGATCGGCTGCGACGCCAGGTTTCCCAGTTGGAAATCGCCGGGCCGGCTCGGACCTGCGGCGAACGCCGAGCCGTACACTTTCCAACCCGTGGGGAGTGGTCGGTGCCAATCGAGCAGTTCGATGTTGTCTTTCAGATCACCCGGCGGCGTTGGCTTGGTGAACACCTTCCAGACCGTGGCAAGGGCCGCTTCGTCGATCGGCTTGTTCTCCTTCAACAGCGCGGCCCAAGGGTAGAGCGGGTGATCGGCGCTGCGGGCTTCGCTGAACTGCCAGCGCCATTCGCCCGGTGCCGGCGGAATAGCCCCGGCGGGGCTGGCGGCGGCCGATTGCTCGGCACGCACGGCGTCGAGTAATGCCCGATCGAGTTGCTCGAATTGGGGCCGTACCGCCTCGGCCACGGCGACGCGCAGCGCCGGTTTCAAGCCGGCCAACTCGGCCAGCAGTTTTTCGTTCTTGGCCGGCGCGCACGTATCGACCTGGCTGAATCGCGAGCTGCGCAGGATGCCAAACAGAGCGTAGTAGTCGCTCGCCCGTAGCGCGTCGAACTTGTGATCGTGACAGCGGGCGCACGCGACCGTGAGCCCGAGGAACGTCTTGCTCAGCACGTCGATTTGGTTATCGATGCGCTCGGCCTCGGCTTGCCACAGATCGACCGGCGAATGAGTCTGCTCGCCGAACCAAAAGAAACCCGTGCCGCGGATCGACTCGTTCGCGCCATCGGCCAAGCGCCGCGGCTCGGGCAGCAAATCGCCGGCGACTTGCTCGCGAATAAACTGATCGTAGGGCAAATCGGCATTGAGCGCGCGAATGACATAGTCGCGATACCGCCAGGCGTGAGGGATGTCAAAGTCGAACTCGTGGCCGTAGGTTTCCGCGTACCGGGCCAGATCGAGCCAATGGCGGGCAAAGCGCTCGCCATAGCGCGGCGAGGCGAGTAAGCGATCGACGACGTGTTCGTAAGCCTGCGGCGATGTATCGGCCGCGAAGGCTTCGACCTCGGCCACCGTCGGCGGCAAGCCAGTCAGCGCGAACGTCACGCGTCGCAGCCAGGCCGAGCGCTCGGCGTCGCTGGCGGTCGACAGGCCGGCTTGTTCCAGGCGGGTCAAGACGAAACGATCGATCGGCGTCGCACACCACGCCGCGTTGCGCACGGCCGGCGGTTCAAACCGTCCGATCGGCTTGAACGACCAGAAGTCGGCCCGTTCGGCCCAGTTGATCTCGCCGGTCGGTTTGCCCGCGCCGGCGGTGGCAGCTTCGGCGGGCCAGTATGCTCCGTCGCGCACCCACTGGGTTAGGGCTTCGATCTCACCGGGTTTCAACTTCCCCTTGGGCGGCATCTGGTACAGCTCGCCATAGTTGACGGCCGAGACCAGATAGCCTTCGTCGGGCTTGCCCGGCACGACGGCCGCCCCCGAGTCGCCGCCAGCGAGCAAAGCAGCGCGCGAGTCGACGCGCAGGCCGCCTTTTTGTTTCTCGGCGCCGTGACAGCCTTGGCAGTTCTCGACCAGCACCGGCCGGACGCGGCGCTCGAAGAACTCGCGCTGGGCGGCTTCGTCGGGCGCTGCGGCGCGCGGTGAATCGGCCGCGGCTGATGCATCGACCGGCGCGCCCCAGGCCCGAGAGGCCAAGGCGACCAGCAGCGCGAGAATCAACCAGGAGTCACGCGGCATCGCGAACATTCCAAACCAGAGTAGGAGCACATCACGGGGCAGGGGACGGCCCCAGACGGGCCGCAGGCGGGATCAACCTATTCTCCCCGGCCGGGGGTGAAATCACAACCGGTTTTTAATCCGAGGCTCGCCACGGCCCGAGGCCGTAGGCTATGATATTGGCTCGTTACGCGGGGGCTGGGATCGAAGATTCCGGCCTCGGCCACGAACGCATTGTCCGATCGGTCGCTTGCTTGCGATTTGCAGCGCTCGCGCCGGTTTCCCACCTCGACAACCCCGTCTGTTCGTTTCGTTTACCGCGAGGATTGCATGACCACGCCCGGTTTGTTGTTGCGCTCGATGGCGCTCGTGGCTTTGATGTTCTGCTCGTCGTTGGTTTGGGCCGCCGATGAGCCTGCGTCGCGGCGGTTGGAACTACAGCCGAATGACCACGTTTGCATCATTGGCAATACGCTGGCCGAGCGGATGCAGTACTTCGGCAACTTCGAGACGATGCTCCATCTGCGCTTTCCGCAACATCAACTGGTGGTCCGCGATCTGGGCTGGAGCGCCGACGAGTTGACCTTGCGGCCACGGTCGAAGGATTTCGACGACCACGGGCATCGCCTGGGGGACCATCAGGCCGACGTGGTAATCGCGATGTTCGGCTTCGATGAATCGTTCGCCGGGCCGGAAGGACTGGCCAAGTTCGAGGCCGATCTCGAGAAGTTCATCACCGAAACTATCACGACCAAGTACAACGGCCGCGCGACGGCGCGATTGGCGCTGATCTCTCCCATTGCGCACGAGAACTTGAACCTTGCCGAGCTGCCCGACGGCTCGGCCGATAACAAGAACCTGGAATTATACACGGCCAGTATGCAACGCGTGGCCGAGAAGCATGGCGTGCCGTTCGTCGATTTGTTCCACCCGACGCAAACCGAAATGGCCAAGCCGAAGCGGAAGAGCCATTGGACGATCAATGGGGTGCATCTGAACGAGAAGGGGGACTTTTACGTCGCCCAGATGATCGACACCGGTTTGTTCGGCCCGCGCACCGGCAAGGTGGCCGACCCCGAATTGATCATCCGCTTGCAGGCCGAGGTGAACGAGAAGAACACACAGTTCTTCTTCGACTACCGGGCCGTGAACGGCTTTTACATTTATGGCGGCCGGAAGAACCCGTTCGGCGTGGTCAACTTTCCGGCCGAGTTCGCCAAGCTGCGCAAGATGATCGCCAATCGCGACCAGCGCGTTTGGGCCGTGGCCCAAGGCAAGTCGGTCCCCGACAAGATCGATGACAGCAACACCGGCGCGTTCACCCCGATCGAGACGAATTACAAGAACGAGGTCGCGCTGACCACGCCCGAGCAGTCACGCCAGAAGATGGAACTGGCCGAAGGGTTCCAAGTGAACCTGTTCGCGTCGGAAGTCGAGTTCCCCGACCTGGAAAAGCCGGTGCAAATGGCGTTCGACGCGCGGGGCCGGCTGTGGGTTTGCACGATGAATAGCTATCCGATGTACCTGCCCGGTACGCCGCCGAACGATCGGATTCTGATTCTGGAAGACACCAACGGGGACGGTCGCGCCGACAAATGCACGACGTTCGCCGACAAGCTGCACCTGCCCACCGGCATGGAGTTCGGCAAGCACGGCGTCTACGTCGCCCAGCAACCGAACATGATGTTCCTGCAAGACACCGACGGCGACGACCGTGCCGACGTGCGCGAGCTGGTGTTGCACGGCTTTGACTCGGCCGACTCGCACCACTCGATCAGCGCGTTTGTCTATGACCCGGGCGGGGCGCTCTACTTCGAGGAAGGGACGTTCCACCACACCCAGGTCGAAACGCCTTACGGCCCGCGCCGCTGTGCCAATGCCGGCGTGTTCCGTTGGGAGCCGCGGACCTGGAAGTTCGACGTCTTTGTCTCGTACGGCTTTGCCAACCCGTGGGGACATTGCTTCGACGCTTGGGGGCAAGATTTCGTGGCCGATGCGTCGGGCGGGGCGAACTACTTTGCGGCCGCGTTTTCGGGCGACGTCGACTATCCGAACAAGCACGGCGGACTGAAGCAGTTCTTGCAGAAGCAATGGCGGCCGACGTCGGGCTGTGAACTGGTGTCGAGCAAGCACTTCCCTGAAGAGAACCAGGGGAACTATCTGCTGAACAACTGCATCGGCTTTCAGGGGGTGCTGCAGTACAAGATGCGCGACGACGGCTCGGGCTTTGCCGCCGATCCGGTCGATCCGCTGCTGCGTTCCAGCGACCCGAACTTCCGGCCGGTCGATCTTGAGTTCGGGCCGGACGGGGCGTTGTACGTCGTCGATTGGTACAACCCGCTGGTCGGGCACATGCAGCACTCGGTTCGCGACCCGAACCGCGATCACACCCACGGCCGTGTCTGGCGAATCACCCACAAGTCGCGCCCGCTGTCGAAGCCGGCCAAAATTGCCGGCGAACCGATCGCGGCGTTGCTCGATTTGCTCAAGCAATACGAAGACCGGGTTCGCTACCGGGCCCGCATTGAACTGGGTAATCGCCCGACCGCCGACGTGATCGCGGCGCTCGATGTCTGGGTCGATCGGCTCGACAAGAGCGATGCGAACTACGAGCACAACCTGCTCGAAGCCTTGTGGATTCGTCAGTGGCACGACCGGGTCGACGAAGAGCACCTGCGGCGGATGCTGAAGTCGAGCGACTATCGCGCTCGGGCGGCGGCAACGCGCGTGCTGTGCTATTGGCGCGATCGGGTCGCCTCGCCGGTCGAGACGTTGCGCAAGCTGGCCAACGACGAGCACCCGCGCGTGCGGCTCGAAGCGATCCGCGCGTTGAGCTTCTTCCGCACGCCCGAGGCGTTGGCCGCCGCGTGCGAATCGCTGCTTTATCCTCAGGATGAGTACCTGGTCTACACGCTGAAGGAGACGACCAACACGTTGGAGCGGCGGATCAAGGAGAAGAATCCACAGTACAGCGTGGCCGCGCCGGTCAGCAAGTTGCTGGCTTCGGGTCGCGCTCAAGCGGATCAGACCGCGGCGTTGATCGACGTGATTTGCCAGCGCGGCAATGCCGATGAGCTGGCCACGGTGTTCCAGGCGGCTGTCTCGTCGAAGTCCGATGACGCCTCGCGAGAGCGCATCTTCAATCAATTGGCCGACACCGCCCAGACGCGCAAGGTGAAGCCGGCCGGCGATCTGTCGCCGCTGGGGCAGTTTGTCTCGAACCGCGAGGGACGCAAGGTGCCGACGGCGCTGCGGGCTGTTTCGATCAAGCTGGCTTCGCTGTGGCGAGTGTCGTCGATCACCGGTGAGTTGGCCCACTCGGCGCTCGACGCCGGGGCCGAAGTGCCGCTGCGCAAGGCGGCGATCGAAGGGTTGATTCTGCTTGGTGGCAAGTCGAACCGTGACGCGCTCGAACAGTTGACCGCGGCCAGTCAGCCGATGCCGATTCGCATCTTGGCGGCCGGCGGGTTGGTGAAGCTCGACGTCAAGCTGGCGGCTCGTCACGCCGCCGATATCTTTGCCCAGGCGACCACCAAGGACGATACCAGCGGCATGCTGGCCGCGTTTTTGAATCAGCGCGGTGGCGCCGACGCGCTGGGCGCGGCTCTGCGTGACCAGAAACTGAATGTTGACGTGGCCAAGCTGGCGCTGCGGTACATGTACTCAGTCGGTCGCAGCGACGCCGACTTGTCGGCGGTGCTCAGCTCAGCCGCCGGCATCGCTTCGGACCCGCCGCCGCCAACGCCGGAAGAAGTGTCGCGACTGGTGGCCGAGGTGAGCGCCCGCGGCGATGCCAAACGTGGCGAACAGGTCTTCCGCCGCGCGGACCTGAGCTGCACCAAGTGTCACAGCTTGAACAAGGCCGGCGGCGATATTGGTCCCGAGTTGACCACGGTTGGCGCGGTTTCGCCGGTTGATTACGTGATCAATTCCATCCTGCAGCCGGACTTGGCGATCAAGGAGCAGTACCTGACCCGGATCATTCAAACCAACTCGGGCGAGGTACATACCGGCATCGTGGCCAGCCGCGATAACCTGCGAGTACTATTGAAAGAAGCCTCGGGCCAGGTGGTCAGTATTCCGACCGCCGATATCGACGAAGAGGCGGAAGGCAAATCGCTGATGCCCAAGGGGCTGGCCAAGTTCCTCACGCACGATGAATTGATCGACCTGGTCAAGTTCATCTCGGAGCTGGGCAAGCCGGGACCATACGCTTTGCGCTCGACGCCGATCGTCCAGCGCTGGCGCGTGATGGAAGTCACCCGGGGCAAGCTGAAGGACGAAGCGCCCAGCGCCAAGAACTTGGGCAGCCAGGTGTTGAACGCCCCGGCCGACAAGTGGAAGACGGTCTATGCTTTGTTCTCGGGCGAGTTGCCCTTGGCCGAGGCGGCCAGCGGAACCGAACCGGC
This sequence comes from Planctomycetota bacterium, assembly GCA_018242585.1. Taxonomy (NCBI): domain Bacteria; kingdom Pseudomonadati; phylum Planctomycetota; species Planctomycetota bacterium. The sequence continues at coordinate 27,422 of JAFEBQ010000004.1, read as the reverse complement.
GGCGTATTATCTGCTGGGCGAGTTCAATTTGGTCCAGGCGGGGGTGGTGCGCGTCGATGTCGAGGCGCCGGCCGGCTTCACCGTCTACCTGGACGATACGTTGATGGAAAACAAAAAGGCCTTTTCGCAGCGCATCCAATCGACCGGCAAGCACAAGATCACCGTGCGCGTGCCGGCGGTCGCCAAGGCCGGTGATCCGCTCGGCGCGGTGCGGGTGAAGATCACCAAGCCCGCCGATTCGGCGGCCCAGTACGACGTGGTCGGCGGTCCCTAGTCGCGCCGATCGAGAGCTTCACAACCCGATGAGGGCCGAGCGCGCAGCGCGCCCGGCGGTTTCGCGCTATGGATACGGATGCTTGGGGCGTCGTCAGTTCCTACATCGACACCACGGGGCAATGGCATCAGATCAGCGACGAATCGCGCCAGGCGTTGCACCGGACGATGGGTCTGGCCGATGGCCAGCCGCCGCCGAGCGATGACCCGGTGCGCGTGATTCGGTCCGGCAACTCGACTGACATGCAGCGCAAAGGGCGCTTGCGGCTCGAAAACGGCGACGACTGGCACGTCGAGTATTGGATCCCGGGCGACGTGCCGCTGGGCTATCACACGTTCTATCCCGAGGGAAGCGACGCAACGGTTCGCGTGATCGTCGCGCCGCACGAGTGCCGCTTACCCGAGCGGATGTGGGGTTGGGCGGCGCAGCTCTATTCGATGCGCTCGCGGCAAAGCTGGGGCTTCGGCGATCTGGCCGACCTGCGGCGGATTGCCGATTGGGCCAAGGGGCTCGGCGCCGGTTGCGTGATGGTCAATCCGATCTCGGGCGTGGCGCCGATCGATTCGCAGCAGCCCAGTCCCTATTCACCGGCCAGCCGGCGGTTTCGCAATCCACTCTATTTGCGCGTCGAGGACGTGCCTGGCGCCGCGGCGCTCGGCGCGGAGCTGGAACCGTTGATTGCGGCGGGGCGCGCGCTCAATGTCGGCGAACGGCTTGACCGGGACGCGGTCTGGCGGGTGAAGAACGGGGCGCTCGAAAAAATCTGGGCGCGCGGCGTCAACGACGAAGGCTTCGCCAAGTATCGCGCCGAGTTGGGGCGCGGGCTTGAAGAATGGGGCGCGTTCTGCGCACTGGCCGAGCGGCACGGCGGCGACTGGCGGCGCTGGCCCGAGCAGTATCGCCGCGCCGAGAGCGTGCGTTTGGAAAGCTGGCCGGCGGCCGAGCGCCGCCGAGCCGAATACCACATGTGGCTGCAATGGCTCGTCGATGAGCAACTGCGGGCCGCGTCGCAACGAATCGCGATCATTCACGATTTGCCGATTGGCTTTGACCCCGGCGGTTGCGACGCCTGGGTCTGGCAGGACACGCTGGCACGCAACGTCAGCGTCGGTTCGCCGCCCGACATGTACAACACCGACGGTCAGAATTGGGGCCTGCCGCCGCTGGTGCCCCACCGACTGCGCGCGGCGGGATACGAACCGTTGATCCAGACGTTTCGTGCCGCGCTGCGTCACGCCGGCGGGCTGCGCATCGACCATGTGATGGGGCTGATGCGGCTGTTCTGGATTCCCTATGGTATGCACGGCAGCCAGGGGGGCTATGTCCGTTATCGCGCCGACGAAACGCTGGCCATCTTGGCGCTCGAAAGTCATCGAGCCGGCGCGTTCGTCGTGGGCGAAGACCTGGGGACGGTCGAGCCAGGCACTCGCGAACTGCTGCAAAGCCAGAACATTCTTTCCTACCGGCTATTGTGGTGGGAGCCGCAACCGACGCGCGAGTATCCGTACCGCGCAATGGTGGCCGCGTCGACCCACGACTTGCCGACGCTGGCCGGAGTGTGGACCGGCGAGGATCTGGCCGCCCAGCAGCGGGCCGGCATCAAGGTCCATGTCGAAGGGATGCACGAATTGCGCCGCCGGTTGGAGTACCTTTGCGGGCTGAGTGGCGACGCACCGGTCGCCGACGTGATCGAGCGAGTTTACGCCAATCTGGCCCAGGCGCCGTCGCTGATCCTGAACGCCACGCTCGAAGACGCCATCGGCACGTCGATGCGGATCAACATTCCCGGCACGGTCAACGAATGGCCCAACTGGTGCATGCCGTTCCCAGGCGGGATTGAAGCGCTCGAATCGTCGCAACTGGCGCACAAGATCGCGGCCGTGATGAAGCGCTAGGCTATGCGCCGCGCGAGTCGTGGAAGGCATGCACCCATTTAGCGCGTGATGCCGATCGCGCCCGAAAAACCGAGCAGACCAAAGCCGCCGGCGTCGTTGTTGCGATTCAACGCTGGGGTGAACAAATTGGCGACGGGGGTTGGCGCGAAGTTGCCGACTCCTTGCCAGTATTGCGCTTCAACGGTGGTACGGACGAAGAACTCGCCGCCGCGCGGCAAACGAATCTTCCACTGTGGTCCCAGGCTCAATTCCCAAATTGAGGCGAAGACGCTATTCAGTTCCCGGTTGCCATTGATATAGCTTCCGGTAATGTCCGCGGTATTATCGCGCTGGTTGCCGTACAACAACGACCCACGCCCCGCGCCATAGATGGACCAGCGGCCGTTTGAGGTCACGGCCCGCTCGGCTTGGAATCCGGCGGTGGGCCCAAGGCCATAATACGAGATCGAAGCTTGGGTATTCACGAAGGCGCCACCGATCGCCTGGCTTTGCTGATTCGATTGGGCATAGCGCACGCCGCCGAAGCCCTGCAGACGCCAAGAGCGGAAATCAACTTGTTGGGTCAGTTCCAGGTCATAGGTTCGCAGCGCGATCACTGCGTTTTGAATAAAGTTGCCAGGAGCCGCTCCGGCCAATACGCCGAAGTCGCTGGATGCCGTGTTGTAGTAATCGAAAAAACGGAATCGCGCCCCCAGCCCGTTCGCACCGACATAGCCCACCCAAAGCCGCGGAGCGGCGACGTAGTTGTACTGCAGTTGTGGATAGGTTGTCATGGTGGACGGAACGGCGGCTGGGACCGCTGTCGAATCGACGTTCGGCGCCCCGTTTGCGGAATAGAACGGCTTGAAGAAGACCGCTTCGGCGCCGGCGACGATGCCTCCGGTGCGGCAGCCGCAATTGAAAAAGTCGCGGCCGACGATGGGTTCGCAGGCCGGCGACGGCGTGCAACCTTCCTCGACCGGAACTGGCGGGTCAAAGGTGGCCGCCGCGGTGAGCGTCGCCCGCGAGGCGGCGCGCAACTGTTCGATCTCGGCTTCGAGCGCGGCCAGACGCTGGTTGACCGACGCATCGCCGGTCACCATTGCCAACTCGGCGTCATCGGCTCCAGCCGGCGTCGTCACGCAAAGCACCGCGACCAGGACGGCCAGGCGAACGGACCAGGAGTGCAACATGGCAATCACGCCAAAAGATTACAGACCACGCGCGCAAGAAAACGCACGTCTAGTTTCGACGTGAAAGCAGGGCACGCCCCAGTTTCCTTCGGCAACTGTGTAAGAATTCGCCAGGATTGCCCAGGTCGAACCCGGATGTCGACACGCACCACGCAAATGGCCAGCTAGCATCGCCAGTCGGGTCGTCCGAAAAAAGGCAACCTACGAAGCTGGCACAACGGCCAGCGCACCGAGATTGGCGTGGAATTGCCCGCGGCTGATGACTTGGCAACCGGCTTGCTCGGCTGCGGCCAGCAAGGCCGTCTTCACGTGCGGCCCATAGCCGATGATCTCGGCCGCCGGCGCAATGTCGCGAACCGTCCGCACCACGCCGGCGATGTCGAGCCCCGGCGTGTCGAGATCGACGATCACGCGCGCGGTGTCCGGAGGCATTTGCGCAGCCAAGTCCTGCCAATCGCGAATCGTGACGAGTTTGGTCCCAGCTTGCCGCGCGGCCACATCGACGGCCGAAAAGCCCAGCAAGTCAGCTGAGATGAAGACGAGAGAAGGCATGGGGGAAGTGATGAATGATGAGTGCGGAATGATGAATACAGAACGGCCGTGATATAGGCCCCAAAAGAAAAATGCACAAAGGGGAAGCGCCAGACGAGTAGATGATAACCACTCATCACTCATCACTTCCTCACACCGCTTCAAATCCTTCCAGGCCGTCGCTGACGCGGATCACGCGCTCGGCCGCGACGACGAACACTTTGCCGTCCCCGATCGCCCCCTCGTGCCCGGTGCGGGTGACGGCTTGGATCGTTTCGAGCGTGCGGTCGAGAAAGTCGTCGTTGATGACGATTTCCACGCTGACCTTGCGGAGCAGATTGGTCCGGTACTCGTTGCCCCGGTACATCTCGGTGCGGCCCCGCTGCCGGGCGTAGCCCTGCGCGTCGCAGACCGTCATCCGGGTGACGCCAATCTTTTCCAGCGCGTCGCGCAGCGCGTCCAACTTGGTCGGTTGTACGACCGCCATCACCAGTTTCATCGTAGCCGGCTCCTCGTCGGGCGGCCGGCCAGCGCTTCGCACCCGGCCAGCCCCCTCCGAATGCACGTTATGCTACGGACGGCTGATCGTCAATCGGGCGTCCAGAACCTTGTCGATGCGCTCGGCGCTTTCTTGCAAGTGAGCCTTGGTATAGGCGTCGAGCTTCTCTTCCTTGGTCACGATGTCGTTCATCCGCCCGGCCAGCGCCGACAACTGGGCATAGGCCACCGACTGGCAATCTTCCGGCGCGCCGCTTTGCCCCAAGGCAATCGTCGACAGCCGCTTCAGATAAATCCGCTGCAAGTTGCGACGCAGGCTGCTGATGGCCGGCTTGCGAGTGGTATAGGGGCCCGCCGGCAGGGCGTTCAGCTCGGCGAACACCGCCTTGGTCAACCGCTCGATCAACTCGGCGGTGGTCAGCGCGTCCTGGTCGGCCGGAACCTTCAACTCGGCGTCGTGCAGCCGTTCGAGCGTCAGCGAAGACAGCAACTGGTCGAGCACGCGCGACTGCCACATGGCGATCACCTCGTGTACGGCGTAATCGCTGCGCGTCGGCTCGCGAACGCCCCAGTGGCTCCAGTGCGTCGTCGCCAGGTGTCCGTAAAGTTCGGGCGGGAAGTTGAATGGCTTGTCGCTAAGCACGGCTTGCTCGATCAGGCCCAGGGCTTCACGCTGCTTGGCCACCGAAATCACCTCCACGGGGGCCGGCGCTTTGGCGTCGCCCTTGTGCGAACGCGAAATCGACAGGCCGCCGACCAGTCGCGCGGTAAAGAACGTCGCTTGGCCGTAGTTCGACAGTAACACGCCAAAGGCCTGGCGAGCGCGCTGATAGCCGTCGCCGTCCTTGGTCACCTTGTCGACGATGCCAGGCCACAACTCGCCCACCAGTTGCGTGCGCATCTTGGCGAACGCCACCGGGTCGTTGCCCAGGTCGAAGCGATTCGAATACGGGTCCGGGTCGATCCCACGGGTGTCTTCATCGGTGGCATAGGCCAGGGCCGGCTCGCCACTGCGAGCGGCAATCTTCTTCAATTCGGCCACTTCCCCCTCGGTGCCGCCGGGCAGTGCCTTGTAGCCGTACTCGATCGCCCACATGTCGTACGGGCCGACGGTGGTCGAGTAGTAGTCACCTTGCGTCATTTCCTTGGGGACCAGGTTGGCCGGCGAGTAATCCATGACCGAAGCGACGATGCCCGTCGCCTGGGTCTTGCTCTTGTCGTTCATGTCCTTCAACGAGTAGAGCGTGCTGGCCTTGAAGTTGTGCCGCAGGCCGAGCGTGTGCCCGACTTCGTGCATGGTCACTTCCTTCAACCCTTGGGCGATCAGCTTCTCGGTCTCCTTGGCCGCGCTGGCGCCGACGCCCAGCCGCGCCACGATGCTCGATGCGCCGAGCGCCAGTTGGCTGGACATGCCATTGTGCAGGTGGCACTGGCACAGGAAGCCGTGGCGTTGTCCCGGCGGGACGTTGCGCAGTTGTTCTTCATAGCTGGCAATGTCCAGCGGGCCGCCGGTCAGGGCGGCAATCGACGCCGGCGTGAATGTTTCGTACTCGCGCTTCCAGTGCTGGACAAAGTCGGCGTCGAAGATGATGTCGGCGTCGAGAATCTGCCCGGTCAGTGGGTTCACGCGCGACGGGCCCATCGCAAAACCGGCGCTCGCCGTGATCCAGCGGAAGGTGTTGTAGTTGATGTCTTCGGGATGCCAGTCGGCGTTATCTGGCTGTTGGCGAACTTCGATGGCGTTCGAGAAGCCGGCCCGTTCAAAGGCCTTGTTCCATTCCATGATCCCTTCGCGGATGGCCGCGCGGTACTGATAGGGAACGGTCTTTTCCAGCCAGAAGACGATCGGCTTCTTCGGCGGCGAAAGTTCGGCGGTCGTGTCGGCCTTTTGCAGATCCCAACGATTGATCAGCCGGACGAAGCGGTCCTGGTCGTTCTTCAGCGAATAGTCCTTGATCGCCGTCAGGAAGTAGCCCACCCGGTCGTCGGCGTGCCGCGGCTGGTAGCCAGTCTCGGGCAACAGGCTGATCGAGTAGTGGACGTTGATCGAGACGCCGCGGCTGTCGGCCACGGTGTCGAACTCGCGGCCGCCGGACGAGGCGTAGGTCGCGGCCACTTCGAGTTCGACATTGTCCTTCATGCCCAGCACCGAGGCCCAGGTCGACTTGGGGGACGAAAAGGCAAAGCCAGGCATGATCATGCCAAACTGCGGCAGGTCCGACATGAAGATCGACGTCAGATCGATCACCACGCCGCCATTCGGCCCCACGGTCATGATCGGCTGCGAAAACAGCACGCTGTCGGTATAGGCCAGCGAAACGGCCTTTTCTTCGGGCGTCCCCTTGGCCGCGCGGAAACGGACGTTGCGGCGGACGACCTGAATGTTGTCGTCGACCTTGCGGAACTGCCACAGCCAATCATCGCCAAAGCCCCAAGTCATGCCGCCCAGCAGCGGGGCCTCGCCGATGCCGCGGGCAATCGAGGTCAACACGATGAAGTCTTTGTTCAACTGTGACGTCGCCAACTCGGCGTAGAGCTTCGTTTCCTTCTGGTACAACTTGACCAGGCCGTCGATCGCTTTGAAATCCTTCAAGACTTCGGCGTGAGGCGGATACTTCGGCTTGACGGCGGTTGAAGTGGTGGTGGTCGCCGTGGTCGTCGTCGTGGCCGGGGTGGTCGTGGCACCGTCAGCTTTGACCTTGTCGGCCGGAGCTTCCTCGGCCCGGGCGGCGACCGGAATCGCGAAACAACCCAGGGCCAGCAAGGCCGGAGCAACCATCGAGTGCAGACGACGAGCGTAGTAAGTCATTGGTTAAAACCCTTGGCGGGAAGTGCGGTATGCGGCCCGATGCGGAAGACTGGAGAGCTGCGGTAGGTACGACCTGCCCCCTGGCTTTGTCTGGGCGACCCTCTGGGGCGCGAAAGCCAGTTTGTCGCGGCTCCGTGTGGCGAGAATGCAACGTGTTAAGTCGCCTCAAATATAACGCATAATAACGACATTGCGAGTTACGTAAGATCGGCATAACGGGTAAATTTGGCGGGCGCTTTTCCCGGCGATTCGGCCGGACCACCGGCACAATCGTTAGGCCCGGTATCCAGCATGTTTGGTCAATTGCCCCCTGCACCGGTCCTTGAGCAATACGGCGATCGGCTGCAAAACGCCACCTGCGAGTCCCTGGACGGGGGCGGCGGGCTAAGCGGGGCCAAACTCTGGCGTTTCACCGGCCCGCACGGCACTTGGCTGCTGCGGCAATGGCCCCTCGACCATCCCGAGCCCGTCCGGCTGGCCTGGATTCACGCCGTGCTCCGGCAAGTCGGCCAGGCCGGCTTTACCCTGTTCGCGCCCCCCGAGCGGGCACGGTCGGGGAACACCTGGGTCCGGCACGAGGGACAGTTCTGGGAGTTGGCGCGTTGGCTGCCCGGCGAGGCCAGCTATGAGCGCGAGCCCAGCTTGGCCAAGCTGGTGGCGGCGTGCATGGCCCTGGGCCAGTTTCATCTGGCCGCCGCCAAGGCCGCCAAACAGTTGCGACGTGGCAAGGCAGCCAGCCTGGCTAACCGCCTCAAAATGATTCGTTCGCTGCGCCGCACGGAGCTAGAGCAAATCGAAGCGGCCATCGGCAAGGGCGGCGACGCGGCGGTCCAGGCCTGGGCCCGGCAGTACTTTCCGCTACTGGTCAGGCACCTGCCCAGCGTCGAGAAGTTGCTCGTGCCGGCGGCCGAACGAGAGTTGCCGCTACAGCCGTGCCTGGGGGATGTCTGGCACGCTAATGTGCTGTTCGACGGGGACGCGGTAACCGGCTTGATCGATTACAGCGCTATGCGGAGCGACTGTGTCGCCAGCGACATCGCCCGGCTGTTGGGAAGCATGGCCGAAAACGACGCCTCGCTGTGGGAGCAAGGAGTGGCGGCCTATCAATCGCAACGGCCGTTGACAATGAACGAAGGGAACATGATCGCGATCTACGATCGTTCGAGCGTCCTGCTCAGCGGCTTGAACTGGCTCCGCTGGCTCTTAATCGAACATCGCGATTTCAGCGATCGGGCTAAAGTTCAAGCGCGGCTCGAACATCTCCTGCGCCGCATCGAGGCGTTTTGAAGTAATCACGCGCAGCGCTGATGACAAAGCACGCCGCGGCATACGCAAACACCCCTCCCTTTCAGGGAGGGGCAGGAGGGAGGGTAAGGACGTTGCCAGCCGGCACGCGAACAATGCGAGCGTCTTTTGCGTAGCCCAGGCGTTCACGCCTGGGAACAGCGGCATGACAAAAGAATCGTGTAGCCCGGTTCACCGGGCTTTCGTGCCGATTGCGAATCGAGCGCGTTTCTAGCCGCAACTAAGCCCCGTGAACGGGGCTCGCCAATCAGTTTTGTTGGTGTTGGTGCTGTAAACCCAGGCGTGAACGCCTGGGCTACAGAAAAGATCGTTATCTGTTCGTCACACCGCGCCGGCGGCCCAGCGGAGGGCTTCGAGCATGTGCCGGCGGCCGAATTCGCTGTTCAACACTCGCACATCGTGGCCGATGGCGGTGTACAGGAAGCGGCCACCTTCGACTTCGCGCGTCCACGCGGCCGGGTGATCTGCCCCCATCGGCGCGACGTTCATCTCCTTGAACTTCACGCGGATCGGATCGAACGTCGACTCGTCCAGCCGCATCAACACCTTCACATTCGGTTGCCCCGTCACGGCCCGATCGAAGCAGAGCCATTCCTCGGTGATCCACCACTCGGGTGCGAACGGCGCCACGGCAGGGTGATGGTAGGCGGTCGGATCGATTACCAAGCGCGCTCGCGTCCGATCCGAGTCGGCCGCGAAGTCGCAGCCGACCAGATTGGCGTACCAATCCCAAGCGTTGTGATGTACCGCCGCGGCGTGGATCGCGACGATACCGTGACCCTGGCGAAACCATTCGATCAATTCGCGGCGTTGCTTCTCGCCCAACCCTTCGCCAAAGTTGGTCGCGCTGTTGAGGACCAACACCTGATAGCGCATCAGGTCGTCGAGTTCCAGCTTCTCGGGATCGGCGGTCTCGTCGATATTAATGCCGTTGTCGAGCGCGAAATGGAAGAACCAATGGTTCGTGGCCGACAGCGTGGTGTGGCGATACCAGGCCGGGTTGCTGTAGACCAGGACGTTTTCCAGTGGCTTGCGCGGGGCCGGAGAGGAAGTCATCGGTGGGATCCCTGGTGGTGAGAGTTGAAGTCACGCGCCGCGTCGGGGTGACACGTCCCAAATGTAGCGCAGAGCGTGGGGAATCGCGAATTAAAGTATCGTTAGCAGGGGCGTCGCGCCACTCGGTAGGGTGCTCTGTGAGCACCAAACTTTCACGTTCACAACTCATCGCGCTGCGCCAACTGGTTTGGCTGGCCATGCGATGATTTGGCGCCTCCGGGGCACCCCACCCGAGGAAGCGGACGTGTGTTTGCCGGGGCCAATCGAAACGGAAAGTGGACACCGGCTTTTTCGTCGGTAGCGACGCCGCATGCAAGCGGCGCGAACCTGCGGATTGTCGCGGCCTGGAGCGGGGGCTGGGGTGCTTGCCAAACCGAGCTTTCCCACCTATATATTGAGGGTCTTGCCTCTGGTAACCCGAGCCCGGGTGGCGGAATTGGCAGACGCGCAAGCCTCAGGAGCTTGTGATCGCAAGATCGTGGAGGTTCGATCCCTCTCCCGGGCACTCTGGCCGGTAAAACAGCCCCGATCCACGGGGCTGTTTTCGTTTTGCGGCACGTCCCTGGTGGGTCAGATACCCCGTAACTGGCGATTGGCTACCAGTGGCAGACGTTCCGTGACCGTTACATCTTAACGGCACTTGGTTGTGTCGGAATCGCGTCGCGTGTTGCGAGGTCGCGGCGCTGTTGTTGCCCGTCCGGCTCACGCGATTCGATCCTAGCGCGAACTATCTCGCGGCTGCCGCTCAACTTCCGCGCTTCCTGCCGCAAAGGTAATGCGCGCTGGCACGGCGATTGCCCTTTGATTGTCACTGTCGGGATGACAACTTGCCAACTTTCAACGGAGTGAAATCATGAGGGCAGTGACAGCAATCGCGTTGGCCACGGCTTTGATCTGGGGCGGCACGTTGGGTGCGGCCTGGGCCGCCGGCGGTGAGAAGCCGCTCGGCGTGTTCGACGGCTACTATGGCCGCGACGGAAAGTACCACCGGGACGCCGATCTGATTCCCCAGAACGACAATTGGCGCTGCCGGCCCAGCAGCGGCAACTACGGCCGGCCTTACGGCTCGTCGCGGCCCTACAACGCTCGCAACAGGTGGTGAAATACGGTTGCCAAGAAGACAATTCAACGTCTTCTCCGTGCAAACCTCCGTGACTCAGTGTCTCCGTGGCAAGTCTTAAACGAGCTAGGACGAGATCACGCGGCCCAAGACGGCCAGCGCCGCTTCCTTGGTCGCCTCGGGGAGCGTCGGGTGGGCGTGGCAGGTGCGGGCCAGGTCTTCGCTGCTGGCGCCAAATTCCATCGCTGTGGCCGCTTCGGCAATCAAGTCGCCGACGCGCGGGCCGAGCATGTGGACGCCCAGGATTCGATCGGTCTGGGCATCGGAGAGAATCTTCACCATGCCGTCGGCGTCACCCATCGCCAGCGCGCGGCCGTTGGCCCGGAACATGAACTTGCCTTTGCGATAGGCCACGCCGGCGGTCTGTAGCTGCTCTTCGGTCCGGCCGACCGAGGCGACTTCGGGGTGCGTGTAGGCCACGCTGGGGATCACGTCGTAATTGACGTGGCCATAGCCGGTGACCAGTTGCTCGACGCAGGCGACGGCTTCTTCCTCAGCCTTGTGAGCGAGCATCGGGCCTTCGATCACGTCGCCAATGGCGAACACGCCGGGCGCCTTGGTGGCGTAATGTTTGTCGACCGGGATGCGTCCCTTGTGGTCGAGTTGCACGCCGATGGCGTCGAGCCCCAGTCCTTCAGTGTTGGGCACGCGGCCAACGCTGACCAGCACTCGCTCGGCGCGCAGGGCCGGCTTGTCGGCGATTTCGACCACGGCGCCGTCCCCATCGGCCTTGGCCGACAGAACGCGCGTCCCTAGCTGGAATTCGAGCCCTTGTTTCTTGAACAGCTTCAGGGCCTCGGCTGCGATCTCGGCATCGGCCCCCGGCAGAATGCGATCGAGGTATTCGAGCACGGTCACCTGCGAGCCCAGCCGACGCCAGACGCTGCCAAGTTCCAAGCCGATGAACCCTGCGCCGATGACGATCAACGTCTTGGGAACCGTCGGGTAGGCGAGCGCTTCGGTGCTGCTGGTCACGCGCTGGCCGTCGATGGCCACGCCGGGCAGGCTGCCCACGCGGCTGCCCGTGGCGATCAGGATGAACTTGGCCCGATATTCGGCAGCGCTGCCGGCATGTTCGACCGAGATGCTGCCGGGGCCAGTAAACCGAGCGTGACCGGTCAGCCGCGTGATCTTATTCTTCTTGAACAATCCTTCGATGCCGCGGCACAGCGTGGCGACCACGTTGTCCTTACGACCCAGCATGGTCGGCAGATCGAGCTGCACTTCGGGCAGCTTGATGCCGTGGGCGGCAAAGGTGTGCTGGGCTTCGTAAAACCGCTCGCTCGATTCGAGCAGGGCCTTGCTGGGAATGCAGCCGATCCGCAGGCAGGTGCCCCCCAGCAGCGGCTCGCGCTCGACACAGGCGACCTTCAGCCCAAGCTGCGCGGCGCGAATGGCGCCGACGTAACCCCCGGGCCCAGCGCCAATGACAATCAGATCAAACTCAGTCGGTGCGGTGCTCATGGTGCTCGTTCAATTCTGCCACGTTGACTTTGTTTGCCACGGAGACACTGAGGCACGGAGGACAGCACGGAGAAGGGAGCAAATAACTACGATGACCAAGGAGACTCAAGACGTGTCACGCATCAAGTATCTCGATGCCCTTTGGTCATTGGTCAATCAATCATTGAGGTTTTGCTCGCCTCAGCCACTTTGCTGCATTCTCCGTGCTAACCTCCGTGTCTCAGTGACCCAGTGGCTAGTCCTCAGATGGTTGGCGTCAAATCTCCAGCAGCAGCCGGGCGGGTTGCTCGATGGCTTCCTTCACGCGGCGGAGGAAGGTCACGGCTTCGCGGCCGTCGACAATCCGGTGATCGTACGACAGGGCCACGTACATCATCGGGCGAATCACCACCTGGCCATCGCGGGCGACGGGGCGGTCCTGGATGGCGTGCAGGCCCAGGATGCCGCTTTGCGGCGGATTGATGATCGGCGTGCTCAAGAGCGAGCCGAACACGCCGCCGTTGCTGATTGTGAACGTGCCCCCTTCGAGCTCTTCGAGCTTGATCTTGTTCTCGCGGGCGCGGCGACCGAAATCTTCGACGGCCATTTCAATCTCGGCAAAGCCCATCCGCTCGGCGTTCCGTAGCACCGGCACGACCAGTCCCTTGGCGCTCGACACGGCGATGCCGATATCAAAGTAGTTGTGATAGACGATCTGCTGGTCGCGAATCTCGGCATTCACCTGGGGAATCGTCTTCAAGGCCTCGACCACCGCCTTGACAAAGAACGACGTGAAGCCGAGCTTGCACTGGTACTTTTCCTGGAACTTCTCCTTGTGCTCGCTGCGCAGGGCCATCACGCCCGACATGTCGATTTCGTTGAACGTGGTCAGCAGCGCGGCCGTGTGCTGGGCTTCGACCAGGCGTTCGGCAATCCGCTTGCGCAGCGGCGACATCGGCACGATTTCGATTTCGCGACCGCCCACCGATTGCGCGCGACTGACCACGGAGGCCGACGCTGGACGCGGCGCTGGCGCCGCCGGCGGAGCCGCAGCAGGCTTGGGCGGCGCGACGACGGCGGCCGGCGCGGGTACGGTTTCCGTGGCGCGGCGCAGCACGTCTTCCTTGAGCATTCGTCCGCCAGGGCCGGTTGGTGTGACCTGATCGGGCGTGAGCCCTTGCGAGGCCATCTCGCGCCGCGCGGCGGGCATCACAAAGCTCGCCGCGGGAGCTGGCGCGCTGGCGTGAGCGGCAGGCGCGGCCGGAGCCGGAGCGTGTGCGTGGGCATCGGGGCCGGCCTTACCCAGGTCGGGCCCGCGGTTGGCTGGCGCCGGCGACGACGGTGCAGCCGGCGCGGCATCGGCCGTGGCGACTTCCATCAGCCCGATCACTTCGCCGACCGTGGCCGAGTCGCCCTTGTTCTTCAGCACCTTGACGATCCGGCCAGCGATGGGCGCCGAGACTTCGACGGTGGCCTTGTCGGTTTCGATTTCGACCACGCTCTCGTCTTTGGCGGCGAGTTCGCCTTCTCCCTTCTTCCAATCGGCAATCAACACTTCGGTGATCGATTCGCCCACGGAAGGGACTTTGAGTTCAACAGGCATGAGCCAGCGGATCCTTTACGATCGAAGATGAGATGCACGGGTAGCGGCGCGTACTGGCGGCGCGACAAGTCACGCGGCAAACCGGCGATAACCGACGGTCGGCAATGCCGCCATGCTATACGCCGCCGAAGGCCTTGGCCAACAGTTCCTTTTGCTCGCGATAGTGGGCGCTTTTCGACCCGGCCGCGGGGCTGGCCGCCGCCTTGCGATACACGCCCTGGAACGGCAACCGGTCGAACAGCCGTTCGCCAACATTGACGCGCAGATAGTACCAGGCACCCATATTAGCCGGCTCTTCCTGAACCCAAAAGACCGGGGTGCCGTCCTGATAGCCGGCCAGCGCCGCCCGCAGTTCCTGGGTCGGCAAGGGGGCCAACTGCTCCACGCGAATAATCGCTACATCTTCGCGGCCTGTCTCGCGCCGCTGCTTGTCCAGGTCGTAATAGACCTTGCCGCTGCAGAGCAAAATGCGCGAAACCGGTTGCCGTGCCGTCGAGTCGGGAATCACCTTGCGGAACCGCCCGGTGGCCAGCTCGTCGAGCGACGAGGTGCATTCCTTCAGGCCCAGCAGGCTCTTGGGGGTCATCACGACCAACGGCTTGCGTATTTTGCGCAAGACCTGCCGCCGCAGCAGATGGAACAGTTGAGCCGGCGTCGATGGGTAGACGACCTGCATGTTGTCGTTGGCCACCGAGGCCAGAAAACGCTCAAGCCGAGCGCTCGAATGCTCGGGGCCGGCCCCTTCCATACCGTGGGGCAACAGCATCACCAGCCCGCAGAAGCGGTTCCACTTCTCCTCGGCGCTAGCGATGAACTGGTCGATCACCACTTGCGCCACATTGGCAAAGTCGCCGAACTGGGCTTCCCAGCAAACCAGCGCGTCGGGGTAGTCCAGGCTGTAGCCATAGTCAAAGCCCAATACGCCGATTTCCGACAACGGGCTGTTGTAGATTTCAACCCGGGCCTGCTTGGTTCCCAGGTGTTGCAGCGGCATATAGGTGTGGCCGTCGCGGACATCGTGTAGCACCGAGTGCCGGTGGCTGAACGTGCCGCGCTGGGCGTCTTGGCCCGAGATGCGGATCGGAAAGCCATCACTGACCAGGGTGGCAAAGGCCAGCGCCTCGGCCGCGCCCCAGTTGAGCGGTGTCTCGCCCCGGGACATCTCAGCTCGAACCTTCAACAGCCGCTCGATCTTGGGATGCGGGTGGAAGTCGGACGGGAGCTTGGTTTGCACTTCGAGCAGGCTTGATAGCCGGGCCCGATCAACCGAGGTGTCGGCCTCTTCGACCGCCGAGTCGCTGCCGCCGCAATAGCCGACCCAGGGATTCGGAAACACATCGTTGCGCGGCACGAAAGTCTCGCTGCGCGCCACCGACAGTTCCTGTTCCAAGTTTTCGCGCCGCCGAGCCGCGATCTTGTCCGCCTCGTCGCGAGTCATGCCGCCCAACTGCAGCAAGTGTTCGAGGTAGCCTTCGCGCGTCGACTTATGCTTCTCGATAATCTGGTACATCAGCGGCTGGGTGAAGGAGGGCTCGTCCCCTTCGTTGTGGCCGCGGAGTCGATAGCAATACATGTCGATCACGACGTCGCGCTGGAATTCCTGGCGGAAGTCGAGCGCCATGCGGACCACCTGCGCGACGGCTTCGGGGTTTTCGCCGTTCACGTGGAAGATCGGGCTTTGCAACATCTTGGCCACGTCGGTGGCATAGACCGTCGTGCGACCTTCGCTCGGCGGAGTCGTGAAGCCAATCTGATTGTTGACAATCAGGTGAATGCTGCCGCCGGTGGTGTAGCCGCTGAGGCCGCTCAGATTGAACGTCTCTTGCGTCAGCCCTTCGCCGGCGAACGCCGCGTCGCCGTGGATCAGGATGGTCAAACCCTTGCGGCGCTGCATGTCGCCAATTCGGTCCATCTTGGCCCGCATGCGACCCAAGGCGACCGGGTTGACGAACTCAAGGTGGCTGGGGTTGAAGCAGAGCGTGATGTGGACCTTCTGGCCACAGGCGGTCGGCCAATCGGTGCTGTATCCCAAGTGGTACTTCACGTCGCCGCCGCCGGCTTGCAACTCGGGAGCGACTTCCTCGAACTCGCGGAAGATGTTCCGCGGGCTCTTGCCCATGATATTGGCCAACACGTTCAATCGACCGCGGTGGGCCATGCCCAGGCAGATTTCGCTGACACCTTGCTCGCCGGTCTTTTCGATGGCCAGGTCCAGCAGCGGAATCAAGCTCTCGGCCCCTTCGAGTGAGAAACTCTTGGCGCCGACGAATTTTTTCTGGATGAACTCTTCGAAGATCACCGCGTCGGTCAGTCGCGTGAAAATCCGCAACTGCTCTTTGCGTGTCAGCTCGACGCGGTTCTCCGACGCTTCCATCCGGTGTTGCAGCCAGTTGCGAATGCGCAAATCGTCGATGTGCATGTACTGCACGCCGATCCAGCGGCAATAGGTGTTGCGCAGCCGCTTCAAAATGCCGCGCAGCGTCAGCACGTCCGGGCCGTAAATCGTTCGCGTCGAGAACGGCCGATCCAGGTCGGCCTCGGTCAGGCCGTAGTATTCGAGTGACAATTCCGGCGGCACGGGGCGCGGCAACCCCAACGGGTCGAGTTGGGCGATCATGTGGCCGCGGACGCGATAGGCGCGAATCAACTGGTCGACGCGATCTTGCAGGTTCGCGACGCTCAGTTCCTTGCCGCCGACCGTGTGCGGTTGGGCCGCCGCTGGTGCAGTCGCCGTGACGACCACCTGGCCATTCCCGTTGCCGTTGGCGTGGATTCCGACCGCGACCGGGTTCGGGTTGAACAGGCTGGCCGGGCGAAATGTCGGCCCCAGGCTGAATTGGTCGAGGTGATCTTCCAGCGGGAACTGCTGGAAGTATTCCCGCCACTCGGGGGCGACCGATTCGGGGCTCTTGAGGAAGTCAGCGTACAAGCCTTCGACGAAGCCCAGGCTCAGGCTGTTGAACTGCTCTTTCTCGGTGTCGTGCATGACGCGTGCGAAGAACTGTTAAAAAGTGAGGGTGTCGATCGTTGCCGGCGATCGAGCGAAGTTGGGTGGATGCTGCTTTCGATAGGATGCGTGCGCAGGTGGCGGGCGCGGCTGGCGGCAATCGGAATCGAGCGAAGCTGACGCAGAGGGAGCGTGTCGACGGTCGCGCGCGTCGGTCGTGCTGCCGGCTGTCGCTACCCTTTGAGACGGTAGCGCCACGAGTGCCGCAACGGGCCATTCACGCTGAACCGAAAGTCGTTCCCCTTATCAACATCGGCTACACAAACGCCGGCTGCTTGCCAGATTGCCGCAATGCAAGCGGGGCGGGGTGGTGATCGCGTGCTTAATTCTATCGGTTTTGCGGGTTGCGCACAGCAGGCCGAGTTTGTCGTTGTTGCCAGATCGCGGCCAGCGATGGTAGCAGGCGATTGCCGCAACACATGAGGAGCCAACGAGTTGCAGTTTTACTCATAGAGCGCCTGCCGATCATTCGCCAAGCGCCAGGGTCAGTTTCGCCAGATCTGTCGCGTGCCGCGAACCGTCGATCGGTCGCAGCCCGTCGGTCGATAGCGGAGTCGGCAACTGCCCCCAACTTTTGCACCCGGCCAGTTGTTCGTCCTCTTCGGCGACGAAGGGAGTCGGCGACTCGAACACTTGAACCGCGGCCACATACAGCCCCGGTCGACGATAGTGGAATCGTGATTCGATGGTCGCGCCGCTCAGCACGTGAAACGGTCTGAGCAGCGGGAGCCTGGTGGCATCGTCGATGAGCCAGACCCGCTCGACGACGGCATAAAGAGACATGTGCGCGCGACCCGCGGGTGGCTGTTGCCGCTGGGCCGCGTCGAACAAGTCGGCCGCATCGGAGGCCAGGCCTTCGGCCGACTGGTGCAGATAGGTTGGCCAGAGCCAGAACTCGTCGTGCTCTATCGAAAAGCCTCGCGGTCCTTCGGCAATTCCACCTTTACGCAGCAAGATCGATTGCCGACCGGTCCTGAGCGCCTGGCAGACCGAGGCCCATTCCTTCAGGATCATATTGCTGGCGGGAAGCATGGGAGAGCCGATCGTCGAATGTTGGGCGCCTGCTATCTGCACCCGATGTTATCATAGCCGGGTCAACAAAGGGACTTGCCCGATGTAGGGTACGCACCTGTGCGTACCAATTTTTCGTGTTGGTGAAACGAGAAAGGTACGCACGGGGTGCGTACCCTACGAGAGAACAACGCGGCTGTCATCCTGTAAACAATCATCCATGCAACATATCAACCACCTGATCGACTACGCGGTGAGCTGGCTGTGGGCCGAGTACACTTACGTCGCGCTGTTGGCGATTGGGCTGCTGTTTTCGCTGTGGAGCAAGTTCGTCCAGTATCGGGCGCTGACGCACGGCGTGGCGTTGGTCCGCGGGCGTTACGACGATCGGGCCGATCCCGGGGCGCTGAACCATTTTCAGGCCCTGTCGACCGCGCTGTCGGGGACCGTCGGACTGGGGAACATTGGTGGCGTGGCGCTGGCCATTGCGGCCGGCGGGCCCGGCGCGCTGTTCTGGATGTGGATCGCCGGCGTCTTGGGCATGGCCATCAAGACCGTCGAAGTCACGCTGGCCATGATCTATCGCGATGTCAGCGATCCCGACAATCCGCGCGGCGGGGCGATGTGGGTGATCGATCGCGGCCTGGGCGAAGAGGACGGGCCGGCACGCAAGTTCGTGGCCCGCTGTTTGGCGTCGTTGTTCTGCGGCGCGCTGGCCCTGGCGACGATTACCGGTGGCAACATGTTTCAATCGTGGAACGTCGCCAACATCACCGAGGCTTACTTCAACGTGCCGGCGCTGGCCTCGGGCGTGGCGATGGCGGTGGTGACGGCGCTGGTGATCATCGGCGGCATCCGCCGGATTGGGGACGTGACCGGGCGGCTGGTGCCGGCGATGTGCGGCATCTATCTGATTGGCGGCATTGTCGTATTGGTCATCGAGGCGGCCAACGTGCCTGCGCTGCTGTTTAGCGTGGTCAAGCACGCGTTTAACCCGACCGAGGCGCAAGGAGCGTTCCTCGGCGCGACGGTTTGGTTCTCGCTAACCACGGGACTGAAGCGTGCGTTCTTCTCGAACGAGGCCGGGCAGGGAACCTCGCCGATCGCCCACGCGGCGGCCAAAACCAAAGAACCCGTTCGCGAAGGAATCGTGGCCGGGCTCGAACCGTTTGTGGACACGTGTTTGGTCTGCACGCTGACGGGACTGGTGTTGCTGGCGACTGGTACCTGGAATCGCGAAGCGGTTGGCAAGTTTGCCGGTCGAGTTGGCGTCGATACGAACGTCTCGATGTTGCCGCCGCCGTTGGCCGATCAACCCTGGGACGAAGGGACTCAATTCTTCGCGCTGGTCGAACATGCCGGGGCAAAGTCTTCGGACGCTCGCAAGCTGTCGCGACTGGAGGGAACGATCGTCGCGGCGAGAGACGACACGACCGAGATCGACTGGGCGCCCTTGCCCGAGGGGGCACAGGTCGTTGACAGCGGCATCTATCTGGACCTGACTGGCGCCACGCTAACTGGACATGCTTTCGACCGCTCGGTGCCGGGGCTGGGCAAGTGGCTGGTCACGATCTCGTGCTGGATGTTCGCCATTTCGACGCTCATCTCGTGGAGTTACTACGGCGAACAGGCGACAGCCTTCGCGCTGGGAACTTGGGCGGTAACGCCCTATCGCGCGGCGTTTTGCGTGCTGTGTGCCGTCGCGACGATTCCCGGATTTATCACGACCGATGCGCACCTGGGGAACCTGGCGGACCTGGGCTCGGGTTGTATGTTGTTCACCAACGTGCCAATCGTGGTGCTGATCGCTCCCCGGGCGATCAGCGCGATTCGCGATTACTTCCGCCGTTTCCGTGCCGGCGAGATGTCCGGGCATCGCGCGCCGCCCCTCGCCGCAGTGGCCCGCGGCGAAGATGTTCGCTGAACGACCAGCGTGCGCAAAACAAAGCCACCCGACTCCGCATGTTGTTCAGAGTCGAGTGGCCTATCAACCAACCCAGGCAGAGGTTGGCTTGCACAATGATCGTTCGTTGGCGGTCGTGCGCGGCTTAGTAAACGCCGACGCCGACGCCAATACCGCGGCCGTAACCATAGTAGCCAGGATAGCCGCCCCAGCCACCGTAGTAGCCGCCATAGCCACCCCAGTACGGCCGGTAGTAGCTACGGTAGCCGTAATAGGGCCGATAGTAACCGCGGCCGTAGCCATAGCCTCGATAGCCGCCGCCGTAATACGGACGAGCGAAGACCGAGCTAACCGGAATGGCCAACGTCGCGGCCAGCAGCAATCCCATCAGTATCTTGCGAAACATGATCGGTGTCTCCTTGAGTGAATTGGGTCGATGATTGAACCTGCACCACGGAACATCGCCCGCACTCATTTTACGTGGTTCTGTCGCGCGCGGTTCTGCGCCGCGGATTGCTTTCCTGCAAGACAAACCCCATTCGGGTTAGTAAACCCAAAGTCGGGGGTGGTGCTAGCGACGGTTAAGAGAGCAATCGCCGTGCCAAATGAATTGCGTTACGAACCGCTCATTCGCCGTGACGCAGCTCTTGCTTGATGGCGCGCATCTGCTCGGCTTCGGGAAGCGCCTTGTAATAGGCGTCCAGCGGATAGCAGCCCGACACCAGCGCGTGGCGCGGCGCGGTGGTACAGTCGCTGAACGTGCGACAGACCTTCTTGCGCTCCAAGCGACCACTAGCCAGCGTGTCGGCCGGCAGGTCGGGATAGCTGAGCACCATCCGCCCCAGCCCGACCATTTGCATCCAACCGGCGCGGACGACGGCTTGGGCCACGTGAGGCAAATAGTCCTGCAGGTACGAGAACCCGCTGCCGACCATCGGCAACTCGGGCGCGGCCATCTGACATTGGCGCGTGGCGTCGAGTTGTCGCGCCACGCCGACCAGCGGATCCTCCGGCGGCTGATAACCATCGCTGGGCGGAAACGCTGCCGGCCGTTGAATGTGCGGGTTGTAGTAAGGGCTGCCGCACGAGACGTTGACGCTGGCCACCCCTTCGGCCGCCAGCGTGCGAATCAGCTTGATCGGCTCGGTCAGGTCCATCTGCATCGGGTCGGCCGGGTTCAATCCGAAGCCCAGGTCGTAGGGCTGAATCCCTTCGTACGCCATCGGCTGGCCGACTTCGCGACTGGTCACGTAGGGCGGAATATCGAACACGCTGAGCCGCACCAGGACGAGCAAGTCGGGATACTTGCTCCGCACGCGACCGACAATCGTGCGCAACAAGCGAGTCCGGCCTTCAAAGTCGCCGCCAAACTTGCCCGGCCGGCGATATGCGCTCAAGAACTCATGCAGCAAATAGCCGTGACAGCTCTTCACGTCGACGAACCGATAGCCGGCCTGGCGCGCCAAACCGGCCGCGATGACATAGCGGTCGATCAGCCGCTCGAGATCGTCGTCGGCCCAGACGACCGATGCGCTCTTCGGGTCGATGCCGAACTTTTCGTCCAGCAAGGGATGATGGTACGCGATCCGAGGTTCAAGCTGTTTGCTGTTGGGGCGCGAGAATCGACCCGAGTGGGTCAGTTGCAAGCCGACCAGCAAGTCATCCGTCGAGCCGAAGCGCTCACGGTGCGCCTTGGTCAACTCGTTGAGCAGCGCGGCCAGGCCGGCGCGGTTCTCGGCCGTGGCCAGTGTTTGGTTCGGGTTGGCGCGACCGTCGGGTTGGACGGCGGCCGCCTCGCCCCCCCAGATCAGCTTCGCGCCGCTGAGGCCGAAATGCCGCCAGCGCCGCAACGTGTGCTCGCTCGGAGAGCCATCACGATTGGCGTCCCAGCCTTCCATCGGATGGATGCACCAACGATTGCCGAGCGTCACGCCGCCAATCTTTAACGGCCCGGCCAGCGGTGATCCCTGGGCCGCCGTCAAGATCGTGTCGTCGCACGGCACCGTCAGGTTCAACTCGGCACAGCGGGCGCGAAAGGCGTCGACGTTCTTCAGTTGGGCAAGGCGTGGATACATGGCCGGTTCCGCGGCGGGCGACGTGCAAAGGGCTGGCCGTAGTGTTGGCCAGCGCGGCCGCAATAGCAAGGGGGCCGCAGGTTAGAACACTGCTGACGAACAGGCGACTGGGTGGCACGTCCCAAGCGCAGCGCAGGGCATGGTGAATCGCCACTCAAATTCCCGTGCTGATCGGTACTTCCCCACGCCCTAGGAGGGGCGTGCCACCCAGATCGAAGCACCCGAATCGCACTAGCGCAGCGGCAGCAGCGTGCTTCGTTCCAGAACGAATTTCCGCTGCCGCGCGTCGGCCGCAAAGGCGACCGTGGCGACGCGCTGGCTTCCCTGGCCGGAAACCGAGACGATCTTCCCCAGGCCGTACTCGGGATGCTTGACCGCCATGCCTGCGACGAACGAATCGGGCGCGGGGCGAGCCGACGGCGTAGCCGAAACTGGCGCCGCCGCGAGCGACGTGTCTCCCGCGGCCGCGGCCAACTGAGCGGCGGTCGTCACACCGGGCAGGGTGCGCACGGCGGGCTCATTGCGCACCGGCGCGGTGTACGGCAGCTCGGACAAGTCGGCTTCGTGTCCTTCAAAGGTGCTCCAATCGATGGCCGCGTGCGACTCGGCCATTGCCCCCAGACCCCGATCGACCACGTCCATTTCCGCGAGGGGAAGTTCCAGCAGAAACGCGCTCGGCACCGTCATCCGCCCCTGACCGCGGAAGTCGCGATAGACCGCGCGGCTGAGAAACAACTGCTTCTCGGCCCGCGTAATGCCCACGAACAGCAACCGGCGTTCCTCTTCAAGTTCTAGCGGATCGTTCCGCGAACGTTCGTGCGGAATCAACCCTTCCTCGACGGCGACGATGAACACCACCGGGAACTCAAGCCCCTTCGAGGCGTGCAGGGTCATCATCGTGACGCGATCCTGCTCCTCGTCCCAAGCGTCGGTGTCGTTGACCAGACTGACCTGCTCCAAGAAGGTTTCCAGGTGACCCGCCTCGGGGTGGTCGTTGTCGAACTCGCGGGCAGCGGTCACCAATTCCTCGACGTTGGCCAGCCGCTCCTGATCTTCTTCATCGTCGCTGCCGGCGAGCATCTCGCGATAACCCGACTCGTTTAGCACCGTTTCGACCAACTCGGCGACGGGGCCGGCGGCTTGTAAACAGATGCGATCGTAGAGGGCGACGAACTTGGCGATATTGACGGCGGTTTTCTTGGGCAGCGCCTCGATCAGCCCGCTCTCGCGCGCCGCTTCGAGCAGCGGCATCCCGTAGCGCGTGGCGTGCGCGGCCAGCTTCTCGATGGCGCCGGGGCCGATTTGCCGCTTGGGCGTGTTGATCACCCGCATCAGCGCCGTGTTGTCGCGAGGATTGTTGACCAAAATCAGGTACGACAGGACGTCCTTGATTTCCTTGCGCTGAAAGAACTCGACGCCGCGCACGATCTGGTACGGAATGCCCTGCTCGCGCAGGCTGAACTCCAGCGTCCGCGACAAGGCGTTCACCCGGTAAAAGATCGCGATGTCGCGCGGGCGGAAGGTTCCGGCGGCGATCAACTGAGAGATGCGCCCGGCGATGGCGTCGGCCTCGTCGCGCTGGGTCGAGTAGCAAGTCAGGTTGACCGGCTGTCCCTCTTCGTTCTCGGTGAACAGATCCTTTTCTTTGCGGTGCCGGTTGTGGCGGATCAGGTCGGCCGCCACGTGCAAAATGCGTTTCGTGCTCCGGTAGTTCTGTTCGAGCCGCACGACCGTCACGTCGGGGTAGTCGTGCTCGAACTCCAGGATGTTGTTCAAGCTGGCCCCGCGCCAGCCATAGATCGACTGGTCGGGGTCACCCGTTACGGCCAGGTTCGGGTGCTCGATCGACAGCGCACGCACGATCGTGTACTGGGCCAGGTTCGTGTCCTGGTACTCGTCGACCATCACGTACCGGTAACGGGCGTCGAGCGTCGAGCGCAGCTCGGGATTCTCGCGCAGCATGTTCGCCACGTGCAGCAGCAGATCGTCAAAATCGACGGCGTTGCTGCGAATCAATTCGTCTTGATACGCCGGATAGATCCGCCCCACCACGCGGGCCAGCGCGCCGTCCCCCAGGCTTTCGTACTGCGACGCCCGCACCATGCCGTTCTTGGCCGAGCTGATGGCCCCCGCGATGCGCGGTAAGGTGTAGTGCTGTGGGTCGAAGTCAATTCGTTGAATCGCTCGCTTGAGCGCCGCCTGGACATCGCTGGTGTCGTAAATGGTGAAGTTGGGTTCCAGGCCGACCAACGGGGCATGGTCGCGCAGCAGCCGGGCACAAAACCGATGGAACGTGCTGACCCATACCGGGCGGTCGGGCGCCAACGTCGCCACGCGGGCCTTCATCTCGTCGGCCGCTTTGTTGGTGAACGTCAGCGCCAGGATTTCCCGCGCCGCCACCCCTTGGTGCAGCATCCAAGCAATGCGGTGCGTAATGACTCGGGTCTTGCCGCTGCCGGGGCCGGCCAGGATCAACAGCGGCCCGTCACAGTGCAGCACTGCTTCGCGCTGGGGGGCGGTCAGACTTTCAAGCAGCTTGTGCGTCACCGGCAAATACTCGGGCACGGGGGCGGGGGCGACGGCGGCTGGTGTGCTTCTTCGACACAGCCAGCACCATCGCGGTAAACCAGGTTCGTGGACTATCCTCTAGCATGGTATACTTCGGCCGCACCCTTGGCATAGGCCCGCGATGAGGACCACTCCCTTGCAAGCAATTCGACGAATCCTGGTGACTGGTGGCGCGGGCTTTCTGGGCGCGCATTTGTGCGAGCGGCTGGTTGACGCCGGCCACGACGTGATCTGCCTGGACAATTTCTTCACCAGCCAGAAGCAGAACGTCGCCCACCTGTTGGGGCGCGGCAACTTCGAGCTGATCCGCCACGACATCACCCAACCGATCTGGTTGGATATGGACGAGGTTTACAACCTGGCCTGCCCCGCGGCTCCGGGACACTATCAATACAACCCGATCAAGACGATGAAGACTTCGGTCATCGGCGCGATCAACGTGCTGGGCATGGCCAAGCGCTGCCGGGCCAAAGTGTTGCAAGCCTCGACCAGCGAAGTCTACGGCGACCCCGAGATTCACCCGCAGGTCGAATCCTATCGTGGCAGCGTCAACTGTCTGGGACCGCGGGCCTGTTACGATGAAGGCAAGCGGGCGGCCGAGACGCTGTTCATGGACTATCGGCGGATGCACAAATCGAACATTCGCATCGTCCGCATCTTCAATACCTACGGGCCGGGCATGCACCCGTTCGACGGCCGCGTGGTCTCGAACTTCATCGTTCAAGCTCTGCAGGGGCACGATCTGACGATCTATGGCCACGGCGGGCAGACCCGATCGTTCTGCTACCGCGACGATCTGGTCGAGGGAATGATCCGAATGATGAACGGCCCGGACGATTTCGTCGGCCCGGTCAACATCGGCAACCCCGGCGAGTTCACGATCTTGGAGTTGGCCAAACTGGTGCTGGAGCTATCGGGCTCGAAGAGCAAGCTCGACTACCGACCCTTGCCGACCGACGATCCGACGCAGCGCCGGCCCGACATCACGCTGGCCAAGAAGCACTTGGATTGGGAGCCGTCGGTGCCGCTGCGCGAAGGATTGATGCGGACCATCGAATGGTTCCGGGGCATCGACATCAGCCGGTATCGCGCGCCGACGCCGTGTTATTGAAGAAGTTGCTAGCGGCTAGTTGCTGGTTGCTAGTTGGGAAGACGTTGCACACACTTGTGGGTTAGCCGCTTTCTTTTGATTCGTTCGATTCGGCATGCAAACTCTTGAGTGGATCGGCGACGCGGGGGGCTTTTTGCGGCTGCTCGATCAGACGCGCCTCCCGGGCGAGATCGTCGCCGTCGATTGTCGCGATGTCGAGACGTTGTTCGAAGCGATTCGTTCATTGCGTGTCCGCGGCGCGCCGGCCATCGGCGTGTCGGCCGCCTATGGCGTTTGCCTGGGATTGCAATCATGCGCCGCGGCCGATGCTGCGGCGGCTCAGGCTGCGGTCGATCGGACCGCCGCACGTCTGGCCGAAAGCCGTCCCACCGCCGTCAACTTGTTCTGGGCACTTGAACGGATGCAGCGTCGCGCTCGCGCGCTGGCTGACTTGCCGCGCGATGCGCTCCTGGAAAAGCTGCTCGCCGAAGCTCGGGCGATTCACGACGAAGATCGGCGGATGTGCCACGAGATCGGTCGGCATGGGGCGGCGCTGCTGCCCGACGGGGCGGGTGTGCTCACCCATTGCAATGCCGGCGGGCTGGCGACCTCGGAGTATGGCACCGCCCTAGGCGTGATCTGTGCCGCCCACGATGCCGGCAAGCGGCTGCATGTCTGGGTTGACGAGACGCGACCGCTGCTGCAAGGCGCGCGGCTTACCGCGTGGGAACTCAGTCAGCATGGCGTACCGGCCACGTTGATTTGCGACTCGATGGCCGCCTGGGTAATGCGCGAAGGGCGGGTTCAAGCGGTCGTCGTCGGGGCCGATCGGATTGCCGCCAACGGCGACACGGCGAACAAGATAGGCACCTACGGCGTGGCCCTGGCAGCTCGGGCGCACAACATTCCTTTCTACGTCGCCGCGCCGAGCAGCACGTTCGATCTGGCGTTGGCCGACGGCTCGGCCATTACCATCGAGCAGCGCGCCGCTGCCGAGATCACCCACGGCTTTGGCCGCGCGACCGCGCCCGCGGGGATGGCGACGTACAATCCGGCGTTCGACGTGACGCCAGCGGAGTTGATCGGGGCGATCGTCTGTGAACGGGGCGTGATCAGCCCGGTGAATCGGGCGTCGATCGCTCAAATGCTGTCGGGTGATTAACGCGCTGGTGTGCGTGAATGCTCGTTTTCGGAGTGGCAGCGGTCGATGCGTCGACGATGGTAGTGAGTCAGTTTGAATCTAATGACGTTGGGTGGCAGGGTCAGAGCGCAGCGATGGCCCTGTGATTACGGTTCGGGGCCATCACTTCGTTCTGACCCCGCCACCCCGATTCATCAAACTGACCCAATACCATGCCGATTTCCGCCTTGCCAGATTCCGCCGGGTAGCGAACAATAGGGGCCTTGTCATTCAGGCGAGGTTTCTGCCGTGAGCGAGCGACCAGCAATGCGAGATGATCAAGCCGAAGCGTGTGCGGGCCGGCTCAAGGCGCTGGCCGACCCGAACCGGTTGCGGCTGCTGAATTGTCTGTTTGCCGGGCCGGCCAATGTTTCGAATCTGTGCGAGCAGGTCGGTGACGATATCGTCAAGGTTTCGCACCACTTGGGCGTGCTGCGCAATGCCGGCCTAGTACAGATCGAACGGCAAGGGAAGCACATCATCTATTCGCTCCATCCCGACGTGTTGCCAGCGCACAAGGCGCGTCACGCGCCCCATACGATTGACTTGGGCTGTTGCCGACTTGACCTGGAAGAGAGCAAGTAGGCCGCGCTTTGCGGTTGGAATCGCAGAGAGCGCGGAGATTCGCGTAGTTGTTCACAACGCGATTTGAGCGAGTGTCAACGTGGGTAGCCCGGACAACTTGCTTGTCCGGGCGGCGCAGCCGCAAGAGGGATCGGGCATTGCCCTTGAACCTCTTGTCGCTACGCGACACCGACAACAAGTTGTCGGTGCTACCCAAGGCTGCTCATTTCCCCTTGGATTTCCTCTGCGCATCTCCGCTCCCTCGGCGATTCAAAACTCCGGCTGATTGAAACGAAAAAAGCCCAGGGGATATCCCCT